>CAZAIE010000217.1:0-8901 GCA_964485035.1 uncultured Myxococcaceae bacterium
GGCTGCTCCCGGAGCCGACGTGGATGCGCCTCGAGACACAGGGAATGCCCCACCGACGGCAGAGCCTGGTGACGTAGGCAGCGTCGTCCGCAGAGCCCGTTCGGAGCTGGTGGTCGAGGGTCGCCACCTCGACTTGGAGCCACGGAAGGGCCAGGCGGTGCACGCCCGCGAGCAGCGCGACGGAGTCGGGCCCCCCGGACACGGCGAGCAGCACCCGCTGGCCGGGGCGGCACAGCGTCGTGAGGCCCCGGCGCAGACGGTCGAGAAAGGTCATGGTCCTGGTCGGGAATGGTCTGCCCCGAAGCGGCGTTCCCCTCGCAAATCGCGGCCGGATGGTCCGATTTCCGGGTTGCTGCATCAGATGTACGGGCCCAGGGGTCCCCCCCTCCCCCTCTGGGCCCCACGAGCCGCCAGGGCGACCTGGCGGCTCGCTTTTTTCCTCAGTTCACCTCTTCCTCACAGGCGAAGGTGGCCCGCAGGTCCTTCAGCGCCGGGGACGAGGTCTTGTCGTTGCTCACGAAGACCACCTCGACCTGCAGCAGGGGCTTCGCGGGCACGCCCGCGGCGGCGAGGTCGGTGGGAGAGGTCTCGAACGGGCCGTAGCGGGTTCCAGGCTGGTTGAAGTCCGCCTTCGTCGCCTCGGCCCTCACGAACAGCCGCAGCTTGGTGTTCGCCGGCACGCTGGCCTGCCACGACAGCGTCTGCCAGTGCGTCTTCGCCGAGGCGGAGCACCCCTGGAAGGTGGTCTTGAAGGAGCCCTGGGGGGCGGTGAACGTGCGCAGCGTGTAGCCGGTGAAGTCCGAGTACGTGTACAGCGAGCCCACGTCCGGGCTGCGCCGCGAGATCTCGCCGGTGGTGCGGTCGACCGCAGTGGCGAAGCCGTTCGCCGAGGCCACCCAGACCTTGTTGTCGTTGTCCATCCCCACCCCGATGCCGTTGCAGGGCGGCGGCTCTCCCTTGGCGATGAAGTGGCCGGTGAGGTCCGCGACCGCCTTCCCGTTCGAGAACTTCTTCACGTGCCCGGTCTCGGTGTCGATGCCCACCAGGCGCACCACGAACTTCTCCGAGTCCTTGGAGCCGCACTGGGTGATCAGCGGCTGGGAGGGGTCGAGGTACGCGCTCATCCAGGCGGTGCCCGAGTCGTCCACCGCGATGCCACGGCCATGGCCGTAGACCTCGCCCCCCAGCTCGGAGGCGAAGTCGAACTGGGACCAGGTGCTGGTCTCCACGTCGAAGCGGCTCACCGCCGCGTCCCGCCCGATGTTGGCGATCCACACGCGGGTCTTGCCCGTCTTGGTCACCTGCACGGTGACTCCGTAGCCGCCCCAGTCCTTGGGCGCCTGGTACGGGCCCAGCACCTTGCCCGTCCCCGAGACGACCGCGGCGGTCCAGGTGTGGTTGTAGTGGCTCATCCAGACCCGGTTCGAGGAGTCCACCGCGGCGCCGTAGGGCTTGATGGGCACGTTGACGTGCTTCTTGCCGCCGGCGACCTCCAGCAGCTCGCCCGTCGCGGGCGAGAGCTTCACGAACGCCCCGCCCTTCGCGTCGCCCTGCTCGAGGCACTCCGGGTGGTACTCGGGTGTGCCCGACATGCCGCACCACAGCCCCACCCAGATCGCGCCCGCCTCGCCCTCCATGCCCGAATCGATCGCCAGCGCCCGCGGGACCGTCGGCTGGTCGGACGTTCCGATGGCGGTGCTGAAGAGGATGCACTCGTCGTACTGCTTGGCATTGGCCGGGTCCGAGGGCTTGATCCACTCGTCCCCGTCGATGACCCCGTTGCCGTTGGTGTCCGACGAGGTGTCGATCTTCCCGTTCCCGTTGCGGTCCACGCAGTCGGCCTTCGCATTGGCGATCTTCGTGACCGAGCCGGTGATGCCGAAGGCGCGGTTGGCGAGCCACACGTCTCCGTTGAGGTCCACCGCCGTGCGCGAAGAGGCGTGGGCCATCTTCCAGGTCAGGCCGTTGGACTTGCCCTTGCCGTCGAGCGGGAAGGCGGCGACGTAGCGGGCCACCTCCTTGCCGGTGGAGGTGTCGATCTTCGAGACCGACCCGTTCCCTTCCGGGTTCGCGAGCCAGGCGAAGTGCAGCCGAACCTCGCTCTTGTCCAGCACCAGGTAGCCGGCGTCGTTCTGGCTCAGGCCGTCCAGCACGTTGCCAGGCTGCTCGAACTGCCCCGGCCCGACCACCACCTCGGGTCCGCCGTCCGCGGAACCGGGCTCGCCTGCGTCGGGAGGGACGACCACGTTCCCAGCGTCGTCGAGGACCACCGTGCCACCGGCATCCCGCTTTCCCGCTCCGGTGTCCGGGGTCACCGCCGGCCGGGTGCTGCACTCACACCCCGCGAGCGCCCCGACGACGAAGACCACCGCCAGCAGCAGCCTCAGAGACCCGGTCCGCATGGCAACCTCCCTCGAAGTAGTCCCTTGCCATCCTGGGACGGCGTCAGGCGCCAGACCCTCAGTCGGGCTTCGGCTCCTGAAGCCTGAGGTCTGAAGCCCGTTTCCGGCCCAGGGTACTACCGCTGAGCGCTCTCGGTCTCCGAGCAGATCTGCAGGAGCCGGCGCCAGAGCAGCTCGAGGTTCAGGGGCTCGGTGGAGGAGACGCCGATGACGTCGCCCTGCGGCACCTGGAGCGCCTGCTCGATCTCGCGGACCCGGGGGATGCGCTGGTGCTTGGGCACGCGGTCCATCTTGGTGGCGGCCACCACCACGCGGCGCCCAGCCGCCAGCACCCAGGGGAGGACCGAGATGTCGTCCTCGGTTGCGCCCACCTCCGCGTCGACGATGCAGACGACCGCTGCGAGTCCTTGGCGCTCCTTCACGTAGGACTCGATCATCCCGCGCCACTGGTTGCGGTCGCTCTTGCTGGCCTTGGCGAAGCCGTAGCCCGGGAGGTCGCAGAAGCGCACCTGCCGCTTCTTCCTCGCCTCGTCCACCACCACCACGTCGAAGAAGTTCAGCGTGCGCGTGCGCCCGGGGGTGTTGGAGACGCGCACCAGCTTCTTGCGCCGGCAGAGCGCGTTGATCATCGAGCTCTTGCCCACGTTGGAGCGACCGGCGAAGGCGATCTCCGGGCCCTTGGGCCGCGGGTAGCCCTTCGCCTCGACAGCGGTGGTCAGGAATTCAGCAGAGTGGATCGGAAAGAGTTCCATGCGGCGGAGGTATACCTCAGCGCGGCTCCGCCGCAACCGAAGTGCTCGTGCCGACCTTCGAGCGGCGGAGCCGCGGTCGAGAGTCGAGAGTTGAGGGTCGAGAGCAGGCCTCACGACCCGCCGACCGCTTGCTGTGGTGCGCCACCAAGCTTCTCGGCCCGAGAAGCCTTCGAACGTTGGTCGCTCAGCTTCCCAGCCGGCGACGCCGCAATCGCAGCGAGTTCAGCACCACGCTCACGCTCGAGAAGGCCATCGCCGCGGACCCCAACATGGGGGAGAGCAGCCCCGCCGCCGCGAGCGGGATGGCCACGACGTTGTAGCCGAAGGCCCAGAAGAGGTTCTGCTTGATGGTCTGGAGGCCGGCGCGGGCGAGCGCCACCGCCTCGGGCACCAGCGTCGGGTCGGCCCGCATCAGGGCCAGGGGCGCTGCCTCCAGCGCCACCTCCGCACCTCCTCCGACGGCAATGCCCACGTCCGCCGCTGCGAGCGCCGGCGCGTCGTTCACGCCGTCGCCGACCATCGCCACCACCTGCCCCTGGGCCCGCCGGGCCGCGACCTCGGCCGCCTTGCGATCGGGCAGGACCTCGGCGTGCACCCGCTCCGCGGGGATGCCCAGCCGCGCCGCGACCGCCAGCGCCGTCCGCCGTCGATCGCCCGTGAGCAGGTGTACCTCGACGCCCAGCCGATCTAGCCGCGCGACCGCCTCGGCGGCTCCCGGTCGTGGCGTGTCGAGCAGACCGAGGAGCGCGAAGGCCCGACCGTCCACGGCGACCCAGATGGGCGTCTCACCTCGGGCCTCGAGGTCGGCTGCGAGCGCGTCCAGCGGGGCCGTATCGACTCCCTGGTCCACGAGCATCTCGCGCGTTCCGGCGACGACCTGACGGCCGCCGACAGAGCCCGAGACCCCTCGACCAGGGAAGCTCTTCACCCCGGCCGCAGGAGCCACCGAGGCGCCCTGGGCCCGTGCGAACGCGACCACCCCGCGAGCAAGCGGGTGGGAGGACTCGGCCTCGACCGACGCCGCGAGCCCGAGCGCCTCCTCGAGCGCCATCCCGGGCGCGGCGTGAGCCGACACGACCTCTGGCTTCCCTTCGGTGAGCGTCCCGGTCTTGTCGAAGAGCACGCAATCCACCGCCGCCGCGCGCTCGAGGCTCCCGGCGTCCTTCACCAGCACCCCGCTGCGCGCCGCGCGCCCCGTGGCGACCATCACCGCGGTGGGCGTGGCCAGGCCCATGGCGCACGGGCAGGCGATGACCAGCACTGCGACCGCGGCGAACACCGCCTGGGGCACCGAGTGGGACGACGAGAGCGCCCACCACCCCAGCCCGGTGAGCGTCGCGACGGCGAGGACGGCCGGGACGAAGAAGGATGCCACCCGATCCGCCAGCCGCTGGATGGGCGCCTTCGACCCCTGGGCCTCCTCGACCAGCCGGACGATGCGCGCGAGGAAGGTCCCTGAGCCGACCTCGGTGGCGCGCACCCGCAGCGAGCCGTCTCGGTTCACCGTCGCGCCCACGACGCGATCTCCCGGACGCTTGTGCACCGGCATCGACTCGCCGGTGAGCATCGACTCGTCCACCGCGCTCTCGCCCTCGACCACCTCGCCGTCGACCGGGATGGGATCGCCGGCGCGGACGAGGAGCAGGTCGCCCACGGTGACGTCGTCGATGGGGACCTCGACCGGAGCGCCGGCCTCGATGCGCCAGGCGGTCCTGGGCCGGAGGCCCGCCAGGCGCTCGATGGCCTCGGAGGCGCCGCCCCGGGCGCGAGCCTCGAGCAGCTTGCCGAGCAGGATCAGCGCGACGATGGACGACGCCACCTCGAAGTAGAGCGGGCCTCCCTGCACCAGGGCGGGCACGCTGAAGCCCCACGCGGCGCCGCTCCCCAGCGCGACCAGGGTGTCCATGTTCGCCGCGCCATGGCGCAGGTTGACGAGGGCACGCCGGAAGAAGCCGCCACCCGCGCCGAACACGACGACGGTGGAGAGCACCAGCTGGACGATGGCCCAGGCGCCGTGGTGCACGTGTGCCATCCCCAGCAAGAACACCGGCAGCCCCAGCACCGCGGCGACGGCGAACCGCAGCGTCGCCCCGCGCAGCTCGCGAGCCCGCTCGGCGCCCACGTCCAGCGAGCGGCTCGCCCGATACCCGGCCTCGCGCACCGCCCGCTCGACCTCGGCCGCATCGAACCCCGCTGCTGGGACGACGCGGGCCGTGCCGCGGGCGAAGTTCACCACCGCGTCCTGGACTCCGGGCGTCTTGCGGACCGCGTTTTCGACCCGGCCTGCACAGGCGGCGCACGACATCCCGCCGATGGCGAAGAGCACGGAGTGGGCGACCTCGAGCTGGCGCGCCGGCTGGACGACCGGAGCAGGAGGCGGGGCCGCAGCGGGCGGAGGCTCCGAGCCTGCAAGCGCCGCCTGGTAGAGCCCGAAGCAGCCCTCGTCGATCGCCGCGACGAGCTGCGCCGGGGTCACCTGGTCCTCGTGGACCACCCGGGCGAGCGAGGCCGTGAACGAGACCTCGGGGACCTCGCGGACACCAGGCACGGCAGCGAGAGCGTCGCGGACACGGGCCTCGCAGTGGCCACAGGTCATGCCGGTGACATGGAGGACGGTCTGCATGACGTGTAGGAGCCGCGGGCCAGGGAAGCGTTCCGCCTATTTCGTGGGCTCTTGCGGCAATCCGTCGAGAACCTTGCGGAAATACAGCTCGAAGGCCCGGTCGCTCCAGTCCCGCGGACCGACGAAGCGCCCCTGCAGCCGACCGTCGGGGCCCAAGAGGTAGGTCTCGGGGAACTTGGTGGTCCCGAGCGCGTGGGCCCACTTCGAGTCGGGGTCCCGGAGCACCTGGAAGGCGACCGGGCGACCAGCGAGGAAGCGGTCCACGGGCTCCCAGGACTCGTCGACGGTCGCAGCGACCATGACGAAGCGGTCCCGGCCCAGCCGCGAGGCGAGCAGCGCCATCGAGGGCATCTCCAGGCGGCAGGAGTCGCACCAGGTCGCCCAGAAGTTGAGGAAGACCAGCTTGCCCCGGAAGTCCGAGAGGCGGACCGGCTTGCCGTCGCGGGACTCGAGCACCACGTCCGGGGCCGGCGCGTCGAGGGGGTCGAGCCCCAGGTAGCGCAGCGAGCGGGCGTCCGGCTCCCAGAACACCTGGTAGGCCTTGAAGCCGAGGATGCCCACGAGCGAGAGCGCCGCGAAGGCGACGAACACGGCCTTGAGCCGCTGGGAGACGTTGGGGTCGGCCATGGAGTCCGCAGCTAGAGGGTGACCACCGAGACGCGGTCGAGCCCGTCGACGACCACCTCGCCCGACTCCAGGAAGCGGGGGGCCCCGCGCAGGTCGAGCGCCTGGGCCGCGCGCTGCGGCTTGCCGCCGCCGGTGGGGAGCAGGTCGAGGGCCAGCTCCGAGCCCGAGGCGGCGAAGCCCACCACCGCGAGCTTCTTGCCGTCGTGGGAGAAGGCGGGCCGGTGCGCCGGGAGGACCGCCTTGCCGAAGTAGAGGTCGCGCGCAGGGCCGAGCCGCATCAGCCCCAGCGAGCCGGGGGCCATGGGCCGCACGTACACCCGGGAGGTGGAGGCCGCCCCCTGGCGCAGCTCGAGGACCGCGAGCTGGGTCTTCCCCAGCGCGAACGAGAGCGCCGCGGGGGCCGCGACCTGGGGCACCAGCTCCTGGGGATCGCCGCCGGCCGAAGGGAAGGACCAGAGGGAGGGCGCCCGGGCCTCTGCCTGGCGCACCATGACCACGTAGGCGCCGTCCCGCGTGACGTCCAGTTCGAGCCGCGCGGAGGGATCGGCCTCGGCAAACTGGCCGATGGGAGTCGGGGCCTCGTGGAAGGGCGAGTTGCCGGCCTTGGCCACGCACACCTGCAGCACCCCGGCCTTGGGGTCGGCGATGGCCAGGACCCTGCCGTCGGCGCTGACGGCGATGCCGGTCCCCTGGAACTCCACTGCCGAGCCGCGCCCGAAGGCGGGGACCGCGCCCACGCCCGGGGCCTGGGGGGCATCGACGTGGAAAAGCAGGTCGCCCCACGCCGACCAGGAGGGCGAGTGGTAGCGCCGGCCGGGAGCGTCGAGCTTGAGCGCACGGGCCAGCCCGCCCACGTCGAAGGCGTACAGGCCGGAGCGCTCGCCCTCGAGCCGGCAGGCCACCACGCGCCCGTCGGGCGAGAGGACCTTGCTCGGCGCCTGCGCGAGCTCGGGGGGACAGGGGATGGTTCTCAGGGTGGCCATCGGTCTCGAAAAACTAGCGCGGGGAGGCGCTGGTGGAAAGCCTTCGTTCGGGCGGGAGTGCGACGAAAATCCGGACGGAAGGTTGCCTCACCGCGTGCGCCAAGTGAGAATCCCCGCCATGGAAGGCTTGGCTGGCGACTTGGGGACGATGTCCATCAGCGACCTCGTCCTCTACCTGGGCAACAAGAACCTGACCGGCACGCTGGTGTGCGAGTACGGCACCGCGAAGAAGAGCGTGAGCCTGCGCGCCGGGGGCATCATCAACGCCGCGTCGAACGACCCGCGCGAGTACCTCGGCCAGTTCCTCATCAACTTCGGGCACATCACCGAGGACCAGCTGGTCAAGGCGTTCCAGACCCAGACCGAGACCAAGATCTTCCTCGGGCGCATCCTGGTGATGATCGGCCTGATCGACGAGGAGACGCTGCGGCAGGCGCTGGTCATCAAGTTCCGCGAGACCCTGCTGGGCCTGTTCCGCTGGAAGAGCGGCTTCTTCAAGTTCGCGCGCAACGTGCTCCCTCCCGACGAGGACGGCGTGCAGGTCGAGGTGCCGCTGCTGGACGTGCACCGCGAGGGCGAGTTCCGCGAGACGGCCTGGGACTCGATGCTGCAGGTCTTCCCCCGCGGCGACCTGGCGCTGCGCGTGGACGAGTCGAAGGCGCCCAAGGACCTGGCCTTCAACTCGCTGGACGCCCAGCTCTTCTCGCTGATGCGCGAGGGGCAGACCATCGACGAGATCTGCCTGCGGCTGCACGCCACCGACTTCCACCTCTATCAGCGCCTGTACGCGCTCTACCGGATGGGCCAGGTGGCCCCGTTCGACGCCAAGGCGGGGACGCCTCCTCCGCCGCCGGACGTCTCGCGCGAGCCGGTGGGCGAGGAGCTGCCTGCCGAGCAGATCCTCAAGACGGCGCGGGAGTTCCTCGCCGGCCGCCGCTTCGCCGACGCCGAGAAGCTGGCCGCGCGGGCGGTGGAGCTGAAGAGCAGCCCCGAGGCGCAGGCGGTCCTCAAGGAGTCCGAGAACGGGCTCCTGGGTCTCTTGCGCGAGCAGTTCGCGAACACCCCGCGCGTTCCGCACCTCGCGGTGTCGCCGGGCAAGCTCAAGGAAGCGACCCTCACGCCGCAGGAGCGCTACCTGCTCTCGCGCATCGACGGGGCGCGCGACATCAAGGCCATCATCCGGGTCTCGCCCATCCGCGAGCTGGACGCGCTGAAGTCCTTCGGGCGCTTCCTCGACGCGGGGCTCATCGCCCTGAAGTAGCCCCTACTTCCGCTCCACCCGCTTCTCCAGCTCGAGCAGCGGGATCTGCGCGGCTACTGGACGCCCGTGGGGGCAGCGGGTGGCGAAGTCGATGCCGTCGAGGTCGTCCAGCAGCGCCCGGCTCTCCTCCGGGGTCAGCGACTGGTGCGCACGCACGGCGGAGTGGCAGGCCATGCTCGCCAGCACCTCCTCCATCGCCGAGTCGAACGCCCTGCCCTTCTCCACCTGCATCAACTCGCCCGCGAGGTCGGTG
>CAZAIE010000218.1:0-8889 GCA_964485035.1 uncultured Myxococcaceae bacterium
TCTCTGCCCTTGACGCGAGCCGTGATGACCTGGAAGCCCTACGCGAGCGGGCAAAGTCAGTCTCCGGCATCTCGGGTGATTTCCAAATGGATGGCTTCGCCACGCGCTTGGCCAATTACGATGGATCACGCGCCTCCCTCGAAGGCATCCTGGCCCTTGCGGCCGAGAGGCCTCCTCGCGACTGGGTGGACCGCCATATCGATACCGCCGTATTGGAGCTGTCCAAATTCGCGCGGCGCTTCCGCGAATCGGAGGCGTTTGCGGCCGTGCAGGGCCGCAAGGCGCACAGCGAGGCCATCGCAGTCGTCATCGGCGCGGGCGCGGACACCAAGACGATCTCACGCTCGTTCGCGATCTCGGATCGCCATCGCAAGACTGTGGAGGCCAAGGCCGACGAGCTCGCCTCGATGCTCGAAAGCCAAGGTTTGGGGACCGACGTATTGCTGGCGATCCTGGCCAAGGCCGGGATGAAGCTGGCGTCCATCGACAAGGAGGCGGCCAATGGCTGAGCGGCATGTTCTGGGGATCTCGGGCGGAAAGGACAGCGCGGCGCTCGCCGTCTACATGGCCGCCAAGCACCCTGAGCTCGACATCGACTACTTCTACACCGACACCGGCGAAGAACTCCCCGAGGTCTACGAGTTTCTCGCCAAGCTCGAAGGCAAGCTACATAAGCCCATCCTTCGCTTGAACCCCAACCGCGACTTCAAGTTTTGGCTGCGCCAATACAACCACTTCCTGCCCAACCCTAACTCGCGCTGGTGCACCCGGAAGTTGAAGTTGGCCCCTTTCGAGGAATGGGTCAGGCCGATGCTGGCGGCCGGCGACAAGGTCACGTCCTATGTGGCCATCCGCGCCGATGAGGACTACCGCGAGGGCTACGCGGCCAAGGCCGAGAACCTCTTCGTGAAGCTTCCCTTCCGCGAGGCCGGCATAGACAAGGCCGGCGTCATTGACATCCTGGAAAACTCCGGCGTCGGCTATCCCAAGTATTACGAGTGGAGATCGCGCAGCGGCTGCACCTTCTGCTTCTTCCAGCAGAAGATTGAGTGGGTGCGCCTGCGAGAGAAGCACCCCGAGGCTTACGAGGCCGCCAAGGCGTTGGAGAAGGACGCCTTAGCGCACGGATCGCCCTTCACCTGGTCCAAGGGCGAATCGCTCAGCGAGCTCGAGCAGCCTGGTCGAGTCGTCGAGATCGTCGAGGACTATGAGCGGCGCAAGCGTCGCGAGCGGGCCAATCGGCCCGCCAACCCGCTGCGTCCAGTGCTAACCGGAGGCTGCGAAGACATCGATGATCTCTTTGGCGAAGACGAGGGCGGAGGCGCCTGCGTCGTCTGTCACAAGTGAGTTGCTCGCGCCAAGATATTGATCCAGCGGATCGAAGATCGGTCCGGAAGAGCATCTCCAGTCAGCCAAACATCGTGGGCGAAAAGCCCAACGCGACGCATCGCCGTCGCTAGCTCGTTCTCCTCATAGAGACAAAAGAAGCGGCCATCAGGGGCCGACCACTCGCCGGCGCCTTGCTGCATGGAGAGGAAGAGGGAGCCCGATTCCTTGAGTGCTTCGCGAATCCTGCGCAACGCATGCGGAAGCTCCACTCGGCGAAGGTGAAGCAAAGAGGCGCATGCCCAAACTCCGTCAAAAGCTGCATCCGGGCCGCGGACATCTAGCTGTTCGATCTTCGTCACGCGAACGGGGCACCCCGAATGTTCGCGGGCGATCTTTGCCAGGGCGTGCGCAGGCTCGATGCCTTCAGCGTCGAAGCCGGCCTCTGCAAACGCCCGCAGATCACGCCCCGCTCCGCAGCCGACATCAAGAATTCGGGCGCCGGGTGCGAGTTGCTCCAGGAACCGCGATCTGAGCTCCTTCAGATCCGCCCCTAAGGTGAGCTCGGCGTATTGGCGGGCATTGAGCTCGTAGAAATCGATGGTGTGGTCTGTCATGCGTTCATTGTCGCGTGTTCAGATGGACACCCCAGGCTTGCGCCACTCCATGACCTTCTTGTTGATCTCGGCAAAACCGTCAGAGACGAGCTTCTGGATCTTGTTGGGGAAAGTCGCCGCCCGGTCAGCCTCATTCACGATGATCTCCTGCCCAGCCTTTGCGCGCTCATGAAGTCGTTTGAGGACAAAGAAGTGCCCGAGATATTTCCCGAGGTAGACAAGTAGATCGGCATCCTCGGATCGCGCGTAGCCCGCCTTATCCCTGATCACATTGGCCATGCGCTCCCCGACTGCGACCACGTCGTCGAAGTAGGGCTCGACTCCGAACCCCTTCCCGTAGACTTCGGGTAGGTGCTGGACGGTGCGAAAGCGAGTCCATTCCTCGCCGAGCTTGATCTGAAATACCCTGCCGTCAAAGTCCTCTCCATCGACAAGACGAAACCGATCCTTGTTAGCGCTGATCAGGGCTCTGTTCATCTGTCGGTAGATCTCATTCGACTGGCCGAGCAGCGCGCGAAGAGGCCCATACAGCTCGGAAAGTTGCTTGAGCTGCCAATCGACATATGCGTTTGCGACCTCGTTTTGCGAGTCGCGCGTGCCCATCCTCCGCTGATGTCGCATCAGCAAGTGCTGTCCAAGGAGCGTGAGGCCGGCGGTAACAAGCGCGGTTCCCAACACTGTGATGAGAGAGAACCACGAGGTGCGCATGGCCGCGGCGTCGGAGCGATCGGCGGACCTCGCGATCGACGATTCGACTGCAGCGAGTCGGGTCACGGCTATGGCCAAATCGGCACGGAGCTTGTCATCGCCAGGAGTTGCGATCGGGGATGGCTTGGTGTCGGCTGGCACGCTTGCCGCTGTACTCGGAGCGGACGCGTCAGCCCGCAAAGGGTAGGCTTGACCCGTCGCGTCCGCAAGGAACGCGAAAGGCAAGAGGGACATCCAAATCGCGCGAGTGATCATGTGTTTCCGCTTACTTGTTGTTCGCGCCGATAGCCTCGACCGCCACCGCGATGTCCTGGTCGCTCAGAAACGGCGCCTGCGCGTAGACGAGCCCCTGCTCCCCGTTAAGCTTCGCAGCGAGGTGCCCTCGCCCGAGCAGGAGCTCCGCCCCAGGGCGGTCCAGTGCGATCTTGGAGGTAGCCTCACTGGCCACTTTAAGTATGAGGCGGTTGCCCAGGTTTTCGCGCAACTGCATCGGCATCACGTCCTTGTCTGGGCGCTGCGCCGCGAAGATCAGGTGGATGCCTGCGGCTCGGGCCTTCACGCCCAGACGTTGCACCGCCGCTCCTACCGCGCCCTTATAGGTGTCGTCAAACATCCAGTCCGCGAACTCGTCGTGGATCAGGAAGACCATGGGCAGGCGCTCCGCAGCGGAGACCTTGGAGTTGTAGGTAGGTAGATCGCGCGCGCGGGCCTTGGCGAATGCGCGGTATCGGTCTTCCATCTCCTGCACCAGCGCTTTGAGCACTTCACCCGCCTTCTCCTTAGTGGTGATGATCTCGTCGCGCATGTGCGGCAAGTCCGCAAAAGGGGCGTAGTCGACGCCCATCTTGGGATCGATCAAGATGAGCTGTGCCAGCTCCTTCGGATTGGTCGCGGCGATGTCCAAAATCAAAGCCTGGATCAGCACCGACTTGCCGCTTCCGGTCGCGCCGGCCACCAACGAATGCGGCTCGTGAGACGAGAGCCCGCCGAATTCCGCGCCTAGGTTTAGATACAGCAGCGCACCGTTGATCTCTTGGAGGCCCAAGAGGAATGACGTATTGATACCGGCGACGTTGCGATTGAGTTCGCGGCGCGACCAAAGCTCCCAGAGCGACACGGCCCGGCGCTTGGAGCCGGCGACCGTCACCACGATCTCGCCGGGCTTCGGTTGGACTGTGACGAGATTGATCGCGTGCGTGGTCAGGAGCTGCGTGCGCTTGTTTTCGATGTCCTCGATGCGCAGCCGATCGGTGCCGGCAAGGCGCACCAAGCAGCCATTGGGCGTCAGCCGCGTCCCGAGGATCGCGGCCTGCAGCCCGTAGCTGTTGAGCGCGGCTTTGAGCTTCTTGGTGACTTCCTGGGCCCACTCCTCGCGTTCGGCATCCGACTGCGCGCCGCCAGCGAACTTGGAAGCGACGAGCTCGGAGAGCGCGGTGCCGAGATTGGCGGACAGGGCTGGCGCGGACGCTGAGCCCTGGGCCGAAGCGGGCGCCGCAGCGTCGACACGGGTCGGGCTTTGCACAGGAGCTGCGGGCTCTTGGGCCGGGCCGCTGGCCGGAGACATCCCAACGGTGCCCTCAGGCTCCGTAGCAGCTTCGACAACGGCGTCGGCAACGCCGCTGGCGAGCTGGCCCATGGCGGCGAGCCAAGGAACCCGCGGAGCTGGCTTCTTGAAGCCATGCCCTTCCCAGGGCCGGTGGGATCCAAGCCCCGCGCGGGCGTCTAGCCCACCGATGCCCTTGGCGTAGGCTTCGGCAAGTTTTCGCAGATCAGGCCGATCGAAGACCTCCTGCCAGGCCGTCACGCCATCGGACTCCTCCAATAGCTCCTGCTCGGAGGCCGAGGATGAGCCGGCGTCCGAGGTGTGGACGTAGACGTGCGAGTAGCCGCGGAGCGAAATCTCCACGTCGCCCTCGCGAAGCTTCGCTCGAGCGCGCTCCATCAAGCCGGTCATACCCGGCGGGATGTCCGCGTCGATGAGCATGTCGGCCAGGCGGGCGAGCCACACGTCGCGATCGAGCCGGCCAGGGTCGCCAAAGAGCGCCTCGCGGAACATGCCCAGCGTGGCCAAAAGCTGATCCTTGGAATCGCGCCGCGCCTTGGCGAGGCCCTCGGCGGCGACGTATTTCGATTCGACGATCGAGATGACCACACGGATGCCCTCCTCCCGCTCCTCGACATTGAGGGCGAGGATGTCAGCGATGCGGCTCTCGGGCTGCGAGAGCCAGCTCGCGTAGTCATCAAGCAGGAAGTAGGCGGTCAAGACGTGGCCCCCGCCCGCCGCAGTCCTGAACTCCTCGGCGAGCAGATGGCGGCTCAGTACAAGGCCAATCATTTCACCCGCGGAGACGCCGCGCTTGGCAGCCCGCAGCACGATGTCGCCGGAAACCGAGAGCGCATCGCGCTTGGCCTTATCGGCAGCGGCTTGGATCTCGGCAGCGTCGAGCTGCAAATTCAGCTCATCCAGGCGGCGGCGCACCAGGACCCCCAACAAGCGCAGCTCTGAGGTCGAGCTCACGATCATGTTGCGGCCGTTGGTAGAGCCGCGGCGGTAGCGGACGACCGTGATGTCGTTGTGCTGTAGCTGGCGCTTGTCGAGCAGTTCGTCGTAGGTGGCGACCCATTCGGCCAGGTCGTGCGCGTCCTTGATCATCCCCGCCAAGCCGGGGCTTTGCAGCGAGATGCGCCGGGCAGGCAAATATCGCTCGCCAGGCAAGGCGTCGAGCTGGCGGCAAACGGCGGCCACGGCCGACACGTAGGCCCAGCCGGACGCCGTCTGCCAGGGGCAGGCCAAAAACGTCGTGGATTTGAGTTCGTTCTCGCCCGAGACACTGCGGTAGGACCAGCGCGAGGGGGCGTGCTCGAGGTTCGGCCGATCGTTCGTCCAAGGCACCGAGAGCCATTCGGACTGAGCAGCGCGCGAGACCACGTCATGCAGGAAGGCCACGTCGAAGGCCTTGAAACCCTGGGTGCTCTCGCCAGGAGTCGCCGAGATTGGCGTGACCGAGATGCGCAGCTTCGAAATGAAGTTGTCGCTGGTCTCGCTGACCACAGGTAGATCGGGGTCGTCGCCGGCCTTGTTGACCAGCTCGCCGTAGACGCTGCGAAGCTTCGCAGGGTCCGAGTGGCGCACCGAAACGCTGCATTGCAGCCTACCGTCTTCGTGGATGGAGGAGAGCTCGCGCACCGTCGCCAGTGGCAGCTCGGCTGCGTCGGCGTTGTAAAGAACGACGCTGAGGTTCGAGGCCTCGTGGGGCTGCAAACCGACATAGCGCTCTAAGAGCTCGCGCGCCTGCTTGGCGGCGGCGGCCGGATCCACGTCGGTCATGGCGTCTTCCGCACCGCGCGTGGGCGACTCCAAGAGGCTGTAGCCGTTTACCGTGCTGCTCACCGAGACCAGGGTCGGAGCGCCCGCCCGGTTGAGCACGGCGATTTCCGGGTAGAACGGGTGGGCGATCTCGTCGGAGAGTTCGCGCATGAAGATCTCGCGGTCGCCGTAAAGAATGCTGCCGCTCGAGAGCAGATGGGTGGCGAAGCCCGCCACGCGGCGGGACTTCACGGCCAGCGCCTTCATGCGCTCCGGGTGCCACGGCGGGATGATCAAGGCAGGGTTGTCGCCAGCCACGCGGGCCGTGCCGACCGACAGGATCTCCGAGACCAGGCGCGATCGGCAAACATCGCCGCGGGCCTGCGACATGAGGGTCGACATCAGCGCGCCGAAGGACTCAGCTTGGCGCATGACGGCTTCGCCGTGCAGCCCGATGGAGACGAAGTCCTCCATCGCCTTGATGTAGTCCTCCTCGAACTTATCCCAAGACGCCTTGACGTCGTCGCGTTGCGACGGTGTCAGGTATCCGCCCTCCGCCAGATCCTTGATCCGGGACTTGATGTCAGCCCGCAGGCTGCGCAGCTTGTTGGCGGCCGGCACGAGCGAGCCGGCGTCTGTGGAGTAGGTGGCCTCCAAGGTGCCGGTGTCGAGCAGCGACACGTTCTGCACCCCGCCCTTCTTGCTCACAAGGCGGCGCGGGACTTCGGTGCAGCCGATCGCCCCCTTCTCCAGCAGGCGGCGCATGTCGGCGACCATCGACAAGCCGATGGAAGTGGGCTTGTAGCTCCACAGAAGCTGGGTCTTGGCGAGCACTGTTTCCTTGTCGTTGGAGACCTGGACCAGGGCCACGTCGAACTTGATCTGCAAGGCCACGCGCGAGAGCGACGAACTCGGCCGGACCTTGTTCTTCTTGTCATTGCGAAGCTCCTTCTCTTTGGCGAAGAAGGCCTCGTAGTCGAACAGCGGATCGGGCAGGCTTGCGTTACCGAGGCGTTCTACCTTCCATTCGGCTTTGGAGCCCATGAGCTCTTTCAAGCCGCGATACATCGCTGAGAAGTAGCTGCCGGCGTCGTAGTTGAAGCGCTCGCGCCACTCCTTGCGGCCCTTGGCCACGGTGAAGCGCAGGATCCGATCGCCCTTGGCGTCGCGTAGGCCCGCATGCAGGCTGTTGACCACGCGGGCGAAGCCATCGAAGAAGTCGTTGCACTCGATAGGCTTGCCGTAGAGGGCCTTCTCCCAGCGGGCGCAGAGCTTGGGGTCCTGTTCGAGCAGCCGGCGGTGCTTGATAAAGAATTCCTCGTCATCCTCGGTGAAGTCGGAGCGGCGCTCGCGCGACTTCAAATCTTCCAAGAGCTTGCGGCCGTCGGGGTCGAGCGAGTTCTCTTGGTCACAGTCGTGATCGAAGAAGCGGACAGTGGCGTCGGCCAAACCGAGCTGTTTCTCCTTGGGCTTGTCGAACGCCAGGTAGACGCCGTCGGCCTCCCATTCGAACTGGGCCAGCGCGGACGCCGCCTCTTGGTCCCCGGGGGGGGCAGCGGCGAAAGCGTCGAGGGCGAGGCGCGCAGCTTCTTCGATCTCGGCGGCGTTGGCGACGATGCGCTCGCTCAGCTCCTCGGGATCCAGCGGCTGGCCGTTCTGGCGGAGCTTTTTCAGCAACGGCGCGCGCTGCGTGTAGAGCTTGGCGAAGGCCTTCTGCCAAGGCTTTCGGAGCGACCCGAAGCTCTTGGAGTTGGTAAAGAACGCGCTGTCGCGGGGCAAACCCGCTCGCGGCAAGGCGAAGCCCACGGCGTCGCGGATGGCTAGGCCGCGAGTGGACATGGCCTCGACAATTTCGGCGCAGAACTCGCCGAGCTGAACGAGCGAGAGCTCGGAGGAGGCCAACAGGCCGCCCAGGGCCGCATGGAACACCAGGCGATCGTCCGGCACCGGCGAGAGCCCGCCGGCATGCAATGCGGCCTCGACCCAGGGCTCCGGATCAACTCGCATCTCCTTGGCGCCGATCGCCATGACGTGGCCGAGCGTGTCGGCCAGGTTGTGCTCGTTGCCGTTGGCAGTGAGGATCGCCGCCTTGGCGGTCGTCGCGTTGTTGCGGACGTAGCCAGCGTTGTGCGAGATCAGGATCTCAGGCGGCAGGCCATGGCCGTCGACCAGTGCCTCCGGGATCATGAGATCCACGTGGACGAGTAGGTCCGGATTAGCGAGGATTGCGCGCGCCACCGCTGCGATCTGGTTGGACGAGAGCTTGTCGAGCCGGAAGAGCGCGGCGGAATCTCCCGGCTGCCCAGGGTTGGAAATGCGCTTGGCGAGGATGTTCGCGCCGACGCGCCCGATGATGCGGTCGGTCAGCATGCGGCTTCTCCCTTGAACGCAAACGGGTTTTCAACAAACGAGCATGAGTCGGAGAGCCTGCGGACTAGGCCCAACCCTACGAGCCTGGCTTCGAGGTTGTCCCTGTTCTCGCTGAGCTCCTCTTGGTCGACGAGCTTCGCGTCGAGCAGGCGCGCGCCTTCGGCATCGCCGAGGACCAAGCCGTAGCGCCGCTTGGTTTCAGCCAGGAACTCGTCGAACTGCATACGGTCGTCGACGATGGCCACCACGATCGACTTCAAGAGCCGGTCGTTGGGGGCATAGCGGGTGCGCCGCGACAGGCGCCGTGAGCTCAGGCCAATCGCCCGCGACCACGACGCGTGGATCTTGCCGACGTGCTGCTCGTGGCGAGCCAGGGCTAGCTCGATGAGCTTGCCGACCAACACGTCCGGGCTCTCGCCCGAATAGTCATCATCGTCCCCGCCATCGGAGGATGGCCACTGGAAGCGTTCGCGCATGAGCCTCACGCGTTCGGCTTCGGGAAACTCGCTGGCGGCGGCTTTGGCCCAGAGAGGGTCCATGCGGATCGACTCGACATAGGCG
>CAZAIE010000219.1:0-8881 GCA_964485035.1 uncultured Myxococcaceae bacterium
GTTCACCGACCACGCATGAACGTAGGTCACGGCGTCGCCGTCCGGGTCCGTCGAGGCCTTGTCGAGGCGGAGCTCGACCGCCTCTCCGGCCGCGGGGGCTGCGTTGGAGAAGGAGACGACTGGCGAGGTAGGCCTGGAGTTGCGCACCTGCACCCGCGCCTTGGCCGCCGGGGAGTCCACCTCGCCGTCGCTCGCGACGATCTCGAACTCGTAGGTCTCGCCCTTCTTCAGCCCACGCACCTCGCGGCCGTCCGCTGAGGCGTCCACCTTCTTCCCATCGCGGGTGAAGGCGTAGCGGTACGACAAGCGGTCACCATCGGCGTCGGCGCTGGCGGCGGCGAGCGCGCCCAGCAGCACGTCCCCTGCACGCGGCTCCGCCGGGAGCAGTGCGGCCTTCGGCGCCTCGGGAGCGGTGTTGGCGATGGTCGCGGTCGCGGATGCGGGGCCGCTGGTGAGCTCGCCGTCGTCCGCCCGGACCTCGACGCTGACCACCTGCTTCTTCCGGCCAGTGCGCGCAGGCAGCGTGTCGACCGACGGGTCCAACACCACCGGCACGCCGTCCAGCGCGAAGGCATAGCGGTACTTCAGCTTGTCCCCGTCCGGGTCGGAGGCCTCGCGGCGGACCACGGCCTTCACCGCGTCGCCGACCTTGGGGTCGGCGGGCGAGAGGACGATCTCCGGGGTGCCCGGGGCGCTGTCGGCGATCGTCGCCTCGAGGCTGGAAGGCGTTCCCTCTGCCTCCCCGTCGAAGGGCGTCACCGTCACCTTCCAGCGCTCACCCTTCTTGAAGGTGCCGGCGGGGACCTCGGCCGAGGTCAAGCCCTGCTGCAGCTGCCCTCCCTTGGACCACGCGTAGCGGTAGCTGACGGCGTCGCCGTCGGCGTCGAACGACGGCCGGGCGACCTTCACTTTCGCCGCCTCGGCACGCCGGAGCGGCAGCGTCTCGAAGGACACCCCTGGCGCGGTGGGGACCGTGTTCTTCACCGTCACCGTCGCCCGGCACGGCCGCGAGTCGGCCTCGCCGTCGCTGGCCACGGCCTCGAAGTCGTACGTCTCGCCCTTCTTCGCGCCGCGCACCTCTCGTCCCTCGGCGACGGCCTCGACCGGCTTGCCGGAGCGGAAGAAGCCGAAGCGATGGACCAGGGAGTCCCCGTCGGCATCCGTGGCGGAGGACACCAGGGTGCCCTGGAGCGGGTCGGCGCTGCGGACCTCTGGGAGAAAGACCTTGCAGCCGTCCGGAGGCGTGTTGGCCACCGAGACCTTCGCCGTCGCCGGCGGCCCCGGCAGCTCCCCGTCGTCGGCGCGGACCTCCACCGTGACCACCTGCTTCTTCCTGGCCGCGCGGGCAGGCAGAGTGTCCGCCGCAGGGTCCTGCGCGAAGGGAATGCCGTCCACGAAGAACTGGAAGTGGTACTTCAGCTTGTCGCCGTCCACGTCCGTGGCCTCGCGCTGGACCACGGCCTTCACCGCGTCGCCGACCCGCGGCTCCGCCGGAGCGAAGACGATGACGGGGGTGCCCGGCGCGCTGTCCACGACCTGGGCCTCCAGCATTGCGGGAGCGCCGTCGGCCTCTTGGTCCGAGGGCGTGACCGTCACCCGCCAGTGCTCGCCCTTCTTCACCGTGCCCGCCGGGAGCTCGGCAGAGGTCAGCCCCGCCTGGACCTGGCCGTTCTTCGCCCAGGAGTAGCGGTACGCCACCGGGTCCCCATCGACGTCCACCGACGGCTCGGTCACCACCACCTTGACCGGCTCAGCGCGGCGCAGGGGCAGGCCGGCGAAGGAGAGCCTGGGAGCGCCCGGCGGGGTGTTGCGGACCGTCACGGCGATCTTGCCTGGAGCCGACTCCGCCTCGCCGTCGCTGGCCACCGCCACGACCTCGTAGACCTCGCCCTTCTTCAGCCCTGCGTGCTCCCGGCCATCGACGTCCACCGACGGCTCGGTCACCACCACCTTGACCGGCTCAGCGCGGCGCAGGGGCAGGCCGGCGAAGGAGAGCCTGGGAGCGCCCGGCGGGGTGTTGCGGACCGTCACGGCGATCTTGCCTGGAGCCGACTCCGCCTCGCCGTCGCTGGCCACCGCCACGACCTCGTAGACCTCGCCCTTCTTCAGCCCTGCGTGCTCCCGGCCATCGGCGACCTTCTTCCCATCGCGGGAGTAGCCGAACCGGTAGGTGAGCGCGTCGCCGTCGATGTCGGTGGCCGCCACTGCGAGGCCCGCCACCAGCGTGTCGGCCTTGCGCGGCTCGCGCGGCACGGCAGACGGCGCGGGCATCGTCGGCGCCGTGTTCACCACCGTCACCTGGGCCTTCGCCGCGGGCCCGAGCAGCTCGCCGTCGTCGGCCTGCACCTCGACCGTCACCACCTGCCGCTTGCGCGCGGAGAGCGGGGGGAGCGTGTCCAGGCTGGTGGCGAGCGAGAGCGGCGCCCCGTCGATGGCGTAGCGGTAGCGGTAGCGGAGGGCGTCGCCGTCCACGTCCGCGGCGGCCTTGGCGATGACCACCTTCACGGCATCGCCCGCCTTCGGCGCAGCCGGCTGCAGGGCTATCTCCGGAGCGGTGGGGGCGCTGTCGGCCACCGTCGCCTCGAGGACCGCGGTGAGCCCCTCCGCCTCACCGTCGGAGGCGACCACCACCACCGACCAACGCTCGCCCTTGCGCAGGACGCCCGCAGGCAGCTCGGCCTTGTCGAGGCCCTTCTGCGGCTGGCCGTCGCGGAGCCAGGCGTAGCGGTAGGTGAGCTTCTCGCCGTCCGGGTCGGGTGCCTCCTCGACGATGCGCACCCTCACCGCCTCGGAGCGCCTCAGCACCGGCGGCTCGAAGGCGACGACCGGGCGACCGGGCTTGCTGTTGGCGATGACCACCTCGGGGCCCTGGCGAGCGATGCCTCCCTCGGCGACGACCTGGAACCTCCACCTCTCCTTCTTGCGGGTCGCCTCCTTGGGCACGGACCGCTTGCCCACCAACTCCGGCACCTCCTTCCCATCGCGCATCCAGCGCACCTCCGTCGAGGGCTCCGGGTCGCCGTCGAGGTCGAAGAACCGGTATTCGGCCTGGAGGGCGTCGTCGGTAGCCGGCGCCGGCGGCGAGACGCGCAGGTCGGTGTAGCTCGGCGGGTTGGGGTACACCCGGCCCGCGCGTGAAGAGTCGTGTCCCGGCTCCCGCCAGGCCAGCGGCGTGGTTGCCTTTCCGGCGCGCTTCACACGGAAGGCGTGCAGCTTGTCCCCCGCGCCCTGGAAGACGAGCGTCCCGTCCCCCGACTCGATGACGCAGGGTCCGGCGATGGCCTCCATCCCCGTCCTGGCGGGGAAGCCCGGGAAGGGCTTTCCGGTCCCGCGCAGCACGTGGACCTGGCCGTCGGAGCTGGCCGCGAGCAGCTCCTCCTTGCCGTCGCGATCCAGGTCGGCGATCACCGGGGCACCCACCAGCTTGTCGGCCAGCTTCACGGGGAAGCCCTTCAACTCCTGGCCCTGGCGATTGAACGCGTGGATCTTCCCGTCGAACGCCGTCACCGCCACCTCGAGCTGGCCGTCGCCGTCGAGGTCGCCCAGCGCCGGCCCGGCCAGCAGCCGCGCGCCCACCGGCGCGGGGAACCCCGGGTAGGGCTTCCCGTCGGGCCGCACCAGGTAGACCTTGAAGTCCTGGGAGGCGAACGCGAGGTCGTTCTGCCCGTCGAAGTCCACGTCGCCCACCGCCGGCTGGCCGCTCACCACGTACGCCGAAGACGCGGGAAAGCCCGGCACCGGCTTGCCGGAGAGGTCGGTGAGGTAGACCTTGCCGTTCTCGTGACCCGACGCCAGCGCAAGGCGGGGCGGCCCGCCGAACATCCCCGAGGAGACGGGGCTGGTGACGGAGGCCGGCAGGGTCACCGGGAAGCCGGGGGGCTCGGTCCCGTCCGCCCGCAGCACGTGCACCCGCCCGCCCTTCGAGCCCACGACCAGCTCTGCCTTCCCGTCGGCCTCGACGTCGGTGGAGGAGACCCCCGCCTCGAGGCCGCCGGCCTCCTGGAAGGCGAAGCCGGCCAGCGCCGTCCCGTCGGCGCGGAAGGCCACCACCCGGCCGTCGGAGAGCGCGAGCGCCACCTCGGCGCGGCGGTCGCCGTCGAGGTCGGCCAGCGCCGGCGCCCCCAGCACCGAGACCTTCTCCCCGAAGCGCGTGGGGAAGCCCTCGCAGATGACGCCGGTGAGGGTGACGCAGTGCAGCTCGCTCCCCGACGCGAAGTAGACCCGGCCCGACTCGCCCGCCTCGATGGCGAGGGGCGAGCTGACCAGCAGCGGGTCCTTCCCCGGCTGGCTCCCGGGGACCTTCTTGGGAAAGCCGGCGAGCGGGTTGGCCGCGAGGGCGGGCGCCGCGACCAGCGCGGCCAGGAGGAGGACGGACCAGTGCCAGCGCTTCATCGACCACGCACTCCTGCAGCCCGCGGGTGGGCCGCGATGGACGGCCCCAGGGGCCGCCGACGTCGACGGTATGGTTAACGCCCCCCGCCGCTACATGCGAGCGGCGAGGCGCACGTTCGCGGCGCGCAGCCGCGAGGACAACACCCGGGCGATGTTCATCACCACGAAGGTGAACCCGTCCCGGTGGTGCTTGCGGAAGGCGGCGAAGTTCTCGGCGGTGAGCTGCAGCAACACGCTGTCGATGCGCGCGCGCACGGTGGCCGACCGGTACTCCTTGTCGATGAGCGACATCTCGCCGAAGAACTCGGGCGGCGTCAGGGTCTGGATGACCTTCAGCTCGCCGGCGTCGTTCTTGCGCAGCACCTCGACCTCGCCGCTGGCGATGACGAAGAGCGAGTCGCCCAGGTCCCCCTCCTCGAAGACGACCTCTCCGGCCGAGAAGCGGCGCGGGCGGCTCATCTCCGCGGCGAGCTCCAGCTCGGCCGGCGAGACCATCTCGAAGAGCGGCGACTTCTGCAGCACCTCGAATTTCTCCATGCTCTCTCCGGCCCACGCGTGCGTGGGAGAATCGGCCGCTCGAACCGCTCGGACCTAGGCGCTCTTCCCTGTTGGCTCCTCGCGCAGGCGCCCCTTGCGCCCCTTGAGGAAGTAGTCTTCGAACCGCCGGTCACCCTCGGCGTCGGAGCTGCGCACCTCGACCGCCGGCTCCAGGAACTCGACGCCGCGCTTCTGGTCGATGTCGTAGACCGCGGTGGGCTTGACCTCGATGTTGTAGCTCTGGCCGTCCTCGACCAGCGCCACGCACCAGGCCCGCTTCGGGCTCTCCTTCTGGCGGAAGTAGGCGAACTCGTCGCCTTGGGCGCAGCCGAACCGCTCACAGGCCTCCTTCATCGCCTCGGCCATCTTCGACTCGGCCGACTCGCGCTCCCGGGCGATCTCCTCGGCCTCGGCGCGCAGCTTGTGGGCCCGCTGCTTGCGGTCCTCGGCCTGCTTGAAGAGGCGCTCGGCCTCCACGCGCACCTTCTTGCCCTGGGTGCGCCGCTCGGCCATGAGCAGGGCCAGCTCCATGGAGCGGGCCCAGATGCGCTCCACCTCTTCCCAGAGGCGGTTCTTGGCCGAGAGCTGGCGCTCGTTCTCCTGCTGGAGCTGCACGTGCGCGCGCTCGACCCGCTTCACCTCGGCCTCGGCCCGGGCGATCTCCGCCTCGAGCTCCTTCTTCTGGGCGGGGCCCGACGGGGCGGCGAGGCGGGCGCGGCGCTGGACGAGGTCCTCGCGCAAGAGCTCGGCCTGCTTCTCCGCGGCGCAGGCGCGGTACCAGATCTCGCTGGCGCGGATGCGCTGCTCCTCGAAGTCGGCCACCACCTTGAAGCTGGCGTTGTCCAGTTCCTGGGACTCCGCCGCCATCTTGGCCGCCGAGTCCTCGAGCTCCCCCGCGCGGTACAGGGTGTCGATGGCGTTCTTCTGCGCGAGCTCCGCGCGGAAGTCCATCAGCATCGCCTGGCTCAAGAGCTCGTCGTGGCGCTCGCGCGCGTCGTCGCGCGCCTGGCGCACCTTGAGCAAGGCCTCCCACCACCCCTTGAACTCCGGGGAGGCGACCTGCTGCCGCACCTCGCTGAGCCGTCGTGCCTTCATCATCGGACCGTGGAGTCTATCCCATCACCTGCGCGTTTGGAAAAGGCCGCCCGCCAATGCGAACGCCGCCCGTGAAGGCGGCGTCCACTGCCAGAAAACGTCGGACGCTCAGGAGGCCGGGGCAAAGACGAACGGATAGGCCACCGGGCACTCGTTGTCCTTGATCGGGAACATCCACATACGGATGGTGTTGCGGATGCAGCTCACCACCTGCTCGTTGCCCAGCGTGTCCTCCTCGACCTCCGGCTGGCCGATGACCCGTCCGGTCTCGCCAATGGTGAAGCGGATGACCACCTTGCCCTTGAGGTTAACGTTGCGCTTCAGCTCGCGCTCGTAGCAGGACTGGATCGCGCGCAGGTTCCGCTTCACGTACCGGCTGATGGCGTCGCGGTCGCAGCTGGAGGAGTCGACCTCGGGCCCGCCGGAGTCGATGACCCGACCAGTGATGGCTGCCGCCTTCTTCTCTCCCAGGCCGCCCGCCGCGCCGGCGCCGCCGCTGGTGGCAAGGTCGCCGATACCGGCCGCGGTGCCACTGCCACCGCCCTTGCGCCCGCCGCCCTCGGCCAGCCCGTCCGCCGTGGCCACGCCCACTCCGCCGGCACCCGCGAGCGCCGAGGCAATGTCGTTGCTGCCCGCGCCGGAACCGAGCACGTCCTCGATGGCGCCTCCGCCGGGGCCGCCCTCTCCGATGGCGCCGAGCATCTTCAGCAGGCCCTTGTTGGCCACGCCCTTGGCGATGGCGTCACGTCGGGCCTGCGCGTCGACCGGGCCAGCCGGCCCCTTGGGCTTGCCGTCGCCGGCCTTGGGCTTGTCGTCTCCCTTCTTGCCGTCGTCCTTCTTCGCGTCCCCGGCCTCGGCCACCTCGGTCTTCGGCTTCTTCTCCTCCCGGGGCTTGTCCGGGATGATCATCTTCACGAAGCGGTCGGGGAGTTCCTCGAGGGTGAGCTCGGTCTCCTCCTTCTTCTCCCGCATGCTCACCGCCTGCACCGTGCCGAAGTCCACCACCAGGCAGGCCATGAGGATGCCGAAGAACACCTTGTCGATGGTGTGCCAGATGGAGCCCTTGGCGATGTCGGGCAGGACCGGCTTGGGCGCCTCGGGCGGTGGGGTCACGAACTGGAAGAGCAGCGTGACCTCGCCCAGGGCGATCTTGCCCTTGGCCGTCTCCGCCAGCGGGACCGCGTAGGCATCTCGGTCCTTCTTCGCCAACCCCTGGGTCTTGAGCGCGGCGAAGTCGAGCTGGGTCTCCCCACTCGAGAGCCGGCCGGCCATCTGGTCGGTGAAGCGCAGGACGTAGCCCGACCCCTTCATCTCGAAGACCGCGAACGACGGCGGGAGGTTCGAGACCGGGATGACGATGGTGTTCTTCGAGCCCTGGCCGATGGTCACCGTCTCGCGCTTCTTGATGAGGCGCTCTTCGATGATCTTCCCGCCCTGGATCACGCCGATCCGCAGGATCTTCGGTACGCTGGGTGCCGTCGCCATCTCGCTAACCTGCCTCGGGGCCTGGAAAGTGGTGCCCCTGAACGCCTTGGACCACAGCGGTTCGGGTTGGTTCCCTGCCCCTTCTAGAACGGATCCTTGTCGACACTCTTCACGACTTTGGGAAGGAAGCTCTCGCTTCGCTCCAACTCGTCGAAGTTCAGGTTCGAGCGCTGAAGGATGTAGAACGCCTGGGGTTTCTGGATGCGCCCCTCGACGGTGATGGTCTCGAGCCGGATGACCTTGCGCTTCTTGGCGTCGGCCGCGCCGGCGGCGGAAGGCAGGGCCAGCACGGCGACGAGCGCCGCGATCGCGATCGCGAACCCCAGCTTGCTTCCGTTGACCACCGTCGACCTCCGCTAATCGTCGCCAATCTTGCCCTGGGTACCCGCCGGCTTGCTAGGGGCTGGCTCGTCGTCGCCGAGCTTCCCTGCGGGCTTGGCCGGCTGGGGCGAGGCCGACCCGTCGTCGTCGTCGCCCAGCTTGGTGGCCTTCTTCGCGGCCGCCTTCTTCGCCTCGTCGGCGGCCTTCTTCTCCGCGGCGAGGCGGGCCTTCTCCTCTGCTGCCGCCTGTTTCTTGGCGTCGTCCGCCGCCTTCTTCTCCGCGGCCAGCCGGGCCTTCTCGTCAGCTGCCGCCCTCTTGTCTGCCTCGACCTTGGCCTTGGCGTCCGCCGCAGCTTGCTTCTTGGCGTCGGCGGCGGCCTGCTTCTCCGCGGCGAGCCGGGCCTTCTCGTCGGCCTCGGCCTGTTTCTTGGCGTCCTCGATGGCCTTCTGCTCGGCATCGGCCTTGGCCTTCTCGGCCTCGAGCTTCGCCTTCTCCTCGTCGGCCTTCTTCTTGGCCTCCGCCTCGGCGGCCTTGCGGGCGTCGTCCTCCGCCTTCTTCTGCTTGCGGATCTTGTCCTTCTCCTCGCGCTCCTTGCGGCGCTTCTCCCGCTCGATCGCCTTGTTCGCGTCCTTGATGTACTGCTCGACCGAGTCGTCCCCGCGGCCGGCCTCCTTCACCTTGGCGAAGTAGGCCAGCGCCTCCTCCATGCGCTTGGTGACGTCCAGGTCCTTCATGTCCGCGTCGAGGTAGAGCACGCCGTAGTTGAAGTAGACGTCGGGGGCGAGCGCGGGGTCGAACTTGAGCGCCTTGGCGTACTCGGCCTTGGCCCGCTCCACGTCCCCCACGCCGCGGTAGGCATTGCCCAGGTTCAGGTGCGCCGCCGCGAACCCCGGGGCGTACTTCACCGCCAGCTCCAGCTCACGCACCGCGTCCTGGAAGTTCTGCGCCGCGAGCAGCATCATCCCCAAGTTGTTGTGCGCCTCCGGGAAGTCCTCGCGCAGCGCCGCGGCGCTGCGGAACCTGTCCATGGCCACGGTCTTCTTCTTCTGCG
>CAZAIE010000220.1:0-8878 GCA_964485035.1 uncultured Myxococcaceae bacterium
CAGGTTCCCCAGAGGACTTTCACCTCCAAGTCACGCCCATGCTGGGCACACCAAAGAGCAGCCCCCGTGCGCCAGCGCAGGTGGCTACCTGGCCGCCGATCACCGCGAGCCCGGACCACTGCGTGTACTCGCTCCCGGCGATGAGCGACGGCGGCTGGGGTGCCGCGGGCCGAGAGGGCGGCGCTGGTGGGCGACCGGGGAGGGCCAGCGGACGCAGCTCGCGGCGCTGGCCTTCGCCCAGGCTCACCACGACCAGCGACTCGGGCCGGGGATCCGCGTGGACGCGAGGGTCGACGAGGGTCTTCTCGTCGGTCCGGGTCAGGCGCTGGAAGGTGCCGAAGGCGTTGCCGCCGTGGGAGAGCAGCACCAGCGTGCCCTCGTGGAGCGCGGCGTCCAGGTAGCTGCCGTTGAGCTGCTCGGGGACGTACCAGCGCTCGGCGGCCTTCCACGCGCCCTCGGTCGTCGGGGCGAGCACCTGCGCGTAGATGGGAAAGAGGACGTCGTCGATGGCCACGACCCCGTCGCCACGCGACACGAAGAGGTCCCACGCCTTCCCGGGACGGACTCGGGCATCCAGGGTGACGACCTCGGTCGGTGGTGCGCCGGGCGCTTCGGGGTCGAGCTGGAAGACGGACTGCTCCGCTCCGATGAGGATGCCCCGCGGGGTCAGCCAGAGCGCCGCGGGAGTGAGGTCTCCGAGCGGGAGCGGCGCGACCTTCTGCCGCGGACGGACCAGGGCGAGGCCCCCGCCGGCGTCGGAGGGGTTGGGGACGGCCACGGTCAGCGCGCGACCGCTGCCGGTCGCCACGGTGTTCCAGTCCCCGTAGCGATCCTTCAGGGCGTCGAGCTCGACGGTGCTGGACTGGGAGAGCTGTCCGCTGGCGACCCGCGCGGTCGCGAAGCGCACCCGGCCATCCCGCCTGTGCAGCAGCTCCACCTCGGGTTCGTCGGGTTCGGGGATGGGTGCCGAAGCCACGGGTGCAGGGGCTGCGACCACTTCCGTGCTGGCATCGAGACCAGCCGAGGCAGCAGGACGCGTGCAGGCCGAGGACACGAGCATCGCGGCGAACAAGATCAGGTGGCGCATTGTGGGGGAAGTCTACGCGGCCCAGGTCCACTCTTCGTGCTAGCTCTGCAGGCCGCTACTCCCGACCACGAGGCTCTTCGTGTCCTACTCTGAACTACTACCGCTCGAAAGCTTCTCGGGGCGGGAGGATTTGTAGTGCACCGCAGCAACCGGCCGGCGGGTCGTGAGGCCTGCTCTCGACCCTCAACTGTCGACTGTCGACCGCGGCTCCGCCGCTGGATGGTCGGCACGAGCACTTCGGTTGCGGCGGAGCCGCGCTGCGACGTTCCGCGCGCTGTGTGCACAAGGCGATGTGGAGGGTGCGCTGGCGCTGCTCGCCGGCATCTTCCGCCACCCGGCGAACGACGACCCAAAGGGCTCGCCCACCGACTTCCTCCACGACGCGGAGCAGCAGGCCGAGGACCGCGCGAAGAAGCTGCCCAGCCGCGGCCTCGACGCCATCCTCGCGGGCTTTGCGCCCCAGCAGCCGGCGGCCCGGCGCGCGCAGTCGCTGATCGAGCAACTCCTGGCGAACCGGACCCCGGACGAGGAGCTGAAGCATCGCTTCACGCCCTTCAACGCGCTGGTCTTCAAGGTCGACGACTACGAGCGTTGCTCGGCCCACGCCGACTCGATGCACCTTCCGGCGGAGGGGGAGCCCAAGCAGGTCTTCGGCCTCAAGCACGGCGTGGTCGACAGCGACGACTCGACCGAGGACTACGACTTCGCCTACGAGCTGCGAAACGGCGACGAGCTGGAGCTGCGCTTCCAGGGCGAGCTGCTGCAGGGCAAGGATGTCTACTTCCACCTCAAGGCGCTGGTCTTCGCGCGCTACCTGCGCGAGGTGGTCGCGGAGCTTCGGGCCGATTCCCGATTTGCGAGCTTCCCCAAGGCGGTGCCCTTCCGGTTCGTGCTTCGGCAGGACGGGGACGCGCCGGCCATCGACCTCCCGCTCGCGCGGGTGGACGAAGCGAGCCTCGCCGGCGATCCGCATCGCCAGGACTGGCTCGACGCCGCCCGGATCGTCCCGCCCACGCCCGACGAGGAGTTCGCCCACCTCGTCCGCGCCCTGGACAGCGACCAGGCTCCCGAGCTCACCAGGCTCGCGGCGCTGGTCGTGGAGCACCCGTGGCTGCTCGAGCGGCTTCGGGCCGATGCCGACACAGCGCTGCTCCCGCTCTCGGGGTCCATCTGGACGCGGAAGGGGTTTCCTCCGGCGCCCTACTGCCGCTTCTTCTGGCGCCTCGCCGAGCAACGCCCCGACCTCGCGCGGGACTACCAGGAGCGGTTCCTGGCCTCGCCGCCGCCGGCGCTCTCGGAGACGCTGCGCGAGGCGCTGGAGACCGCCGGCCACCACGTCGGCCAGCTCGAGGCGAGCTGCGCCGCGATCCCGCCCGCGTTCCGTGAGCGGCTTGCCCCGGCCATCGACGCGGCCTGGGCGCGGCTTCTGGGCCACCCGGTCTGGACGCTCGTCGCGCTGGAGCACCGCGAGCCGCGCCTGACCGAGGCCGCCCGCCGCGCCCGCCACGCACCGAGGGACGCCCAGGCCATCGCCGCGCCGGTGGTGCTTCCCGAGGGCTACCTCGAGACCGTCACCGCCCTGGTGGACCTGCTCCCCGCGCAGTTCTCGGGCTACGGCTCGCCGGTCGAGGACGTGCTGGGCCGGCTCGTGGCTCTGGGCACGCGCGCGCGCCCCGCCGCGGACGCGGTGCTGCGGCTGCTGGATCGGTGGGCGAGGGGCGCGGACTCGCAGCTCGTCTCGCGCCTCGGCGCGGTGCTCTTCGCCATCGGGCTGGAGGAGCCGCCGCCGGCGGTCGTCGCCACGCACCAGCGCGATGAGTACGCCATGGACTTCTTCCCGGCCTGGGCCCGCCGCGTCCCCGCGCAGCGGCTCGCCGCGCTGCAGGAGAGGCTCGCTGCCGACCCCCGCGCGCTGGCCGACCCGGCGGGGTGGGAGGCCTTCCTCTCGGACTCGCGGATTGGGCTGGAGGTGGTGGCCAAGGCCTTCGCCGCGGAGTCCGGGACGGCGCTGCGCGCGGCGCTGGAACGGACGCTGGACGCGGGCGCGCCCGGGCCGCGGCTCGCCTCGCTGCTGGGGCTTCTCGCCGAGGCCGCCGAGCGCGCTGGCCGCTTCGCCGAGGTCGTGCGCCTGCTCTCGGCCCTGCGCACCAGCAACGCGAAGCAGAAGCAGACGCTGCGCGCGGCCCGGGTGGCGGCGCTGATCCAGTCGATGGAGTCCCCGTCATCGAAGGAGTGCGCGTTCCAGCAGCTTGCGGCGCTGCTCGAGGCCGACCCGCGGCACCCGGTGCTTCGGCTCCTGGAGGCCGGTCGCCGGCTCGAGGGCGAGGGGCCCGACGCGGCCCTGGCCTACGTCTCCGAGTGCGTGCGCGTGCTCGCCGCCGAGGACCTCGTGTACCAGGAGGACTTCCTCGCGCTCACCCACGACGAGCCGGAGCGCTCGTGGGCGGTGCTGCGCGAGGGGCAGGCCCGGTTCCGCGAGCACGCGTTCCCCAAGGGCCGGTTCACCAGGCTGTGCGCGCTGGACGAAGACCCGTTCCGCGAGGGCCTCCGGGGGCTCCGGGCGCTGGCTCCCGAGGAGCGAGAGCGTCGCTTCGTGGGCCATCGCGACGAGCTGGCGACGGCCCGGGCGCTGCGAGCGGGGGGCGAGGCAGCGCTGCTCCCGGCGCTGGCGACGGCAGGGTGGCCCGCAGCGGGCGAGCTGGCCCGACAGCTCCTCGCGGCGCCGACCCCCGAGCGGGTCCAGGCGGTGCTCGCCGCACACGCGAGGCTCGCTGCCGACGACGACGCCCGGCGAAAGCTCTCGGCGCTCCTGTGGGAGGCCACCGACCATCGCCCCGCGGTGCTCCGCGACGAGGCCTTCTGCGCCCGGCTCCCGGAGTTCATCCGCAGCTACCCTGAGCGCAGCGAGCCGCTCGCCCGCCAGGTCTTCGCCGGGCTGGAGGCGCTCGGCCTGCAAGAGGCGATCTCCCGGGTGGCCGAGGGGCTGCCCGCGCCGTTGGTGATCGCCACCTTCGGGCCGGTGCTCGGCTCCTTCCTCTCTCGCCGGGACTTCGCCGGGGCGCTGGCGCTGCTGGGCAGGCTCTTCGCCGGGCTCACGCCGCAGAAGCCCGAGTACATGCTGGTGGGCTCGAACCTGGCGGTGGTGCAGATGGTCGCCGGCGACCTCGCGGCCGCGGAGCGGGTGTTCGACGGGCTCTTCGCCCAGGACTACCGCCGCTTCGCCCCGCGCGCGGCCAACCCGGTGACCGTCGCGGTCCTGGGCGACGACCTCGACCAGCAGCTCGCCTCGACCTTCCAGCGCTACCTGCAGATGGGCAAGTACAACGCGGCCTGTCTCTACGCGCTCACCGCGCGCCCGGCGCTTGCGGTGCAGGCTCTGCGGGAGGCCTGCGTCCAGGGGCTCTACGCACGAGAGCAGCTCCGCGCCGAGCCGGACTTTCGCTCGCTGCAGGGGGACCAGGACTTCGAGGCGCTGCTCGCCTCGCTCCCCCGGTCGGGCGCCGGGGCGGAGGAGACGTGACGGGCGTTCGCGGTAGCCTGACTCTTCGGGAGGAAAACCATGGCCGATTGTCCGAAGCGGAAGTCCAACCTCGCGGGCTGCAACTGCACGTACGAGCCGTGCTCGCGCAAGGGCAACTGCTGCGAGTGCCTGCGCTACCACCGCGACGCGGGCGAGCTGCCCGCCTGCTACTTCCCGGCCGAGGTGGAGGCCACGTTCGATCGGTCGATCGCGCGGTTCGTGGCCTGCCGCAAGCGGTAGCCGCGCCTGCACCGCCAGCGTGTTCCGTGGCCTCCGGCAGAGGGGTAGAGTGCCTCGACCCCGTTGCCCCAGAGGAGGACCCCATGCACCGACTCGTGTCGCTTGCCGTCGCCGTCGTGACGTCCGGTTGCGTGACGATGGGCACCTACGAGCAGAAGGCAGGGGAGGCGGCCCGGCTTCGGGCCGACCTCGATGCGGAGCAGGCCCGCGGCACCGAGCGCGCCCGGGAGCTGGAGAAGAGGCTCGCTGAGCAGGAGGCCGCGAGCGCGAAGCTCGTCGAGCGCATCGGCGGCCTGGAGAACGACCTCACCTCGAAGGAGGCCGACCGCGCCGAGCTGGAGCGCAAGGCGAACGAGCTGCTCGCGCTCAACGAGGAGCTCTCCAAGTCCTCCAAGAAGCTCGCGGAGGCCAAGGCGGAGCTGGAGAAGAAGAGCGCCGACTACGAGGGCCTGGCCAAGAGCCTCAAGGCGGAGATCTCCGCGGGAAAGATCGAGCTCTCGGAGCTGCGCGGGAAGATGACGGTGAAGATGAAGGACAAGATCCTCTTCGCGTCAGGGTCGGCCACGGTCGGGCAGGAGGGCCTCGACGCGCTCGCCAAGGTCGCGCAGGCCTTCAAGGGCATCCGCGGCCGCATCGTCCGCGTCGAGGGCCACACCGACAACGAGCCGGTGGGCAAGAACGTGCCGTTCGCCAGCAACTGGGAGCTCTCGGTCGCCCGCTCGCTCGCGGTGGTGAAGGTGCTGCAGGAGCAGGGCGTGAACCCCACCGTGCTCTCGGCCGCCGGCTTCGGCGAGTACCACCCCATCGCCCGTAACGACTCGCCGGAACACAAGAGCCTCAACCGGCGCATCGAGATCGTCCTGGCTCCTCCGGAGAGTGCCGTGGCCACGGCCCCGCTCCCGGTTGCCTCCCCTGAGCCCGAGAAGGCCGCGGCCAAGACTCCCGCCAAGGCCCCCAAGGCCACGGGGGCCAAGAAGAAGTGAAGTGGACAGGGTGGACCGGGTTAAGAAAAAGCCAGCAATTCCAGGCCATTGGATTGACGCCGGCGAACCCTCAGGAATGCCCCTGTAGGGCCGCAGGCGGCCCGCCGTGGCCCGGTTCAACCCCCAGGCTTGCTAAAGCCCAGCCCCCCTCCGCTCGATCGCCAGGCGGGGCTCCCAGGGCCTGGAATCGACATTGGGGGTCAACGATCGGACGGTTGCCGGAGCTCCGGAGGCCCGGTGTGACCCTGGTCACACAGTCGCTTGCCTACCTCCCCAGCTGGGTCTATACCGCGCCCGAACGTGCCCACCCCGCACGCGCTCATCCAACCCCAAGGAGTCCTCAAATGCGTTCCCTGAAGCTCGCCAGTCTGTTCGCAGCCCTCTCGCTCGTCGCCTGCGGCCCCAAGGTCGCGAAGATCGACGTCGTCCCCGCCAAGGTCGAGATCGCCAAGAAGGGCGACGTGGTGGCCCTTGCCGCGACCCCCATCGACGCGGCTGGCAAGAAGGTCGAGAAGGTCGCCGTGGCCTTCGCCAGCAGCGACCCCGCGGTCGCTGCGGTCGACGCCGCCTCCGGCAAGGTCACCGGCCTGAAGAGCGGCGACGCCAAGGTCATGGTGACCTTCGAGAAGATCACCGCCGAGGTCCCGGTCGTCGTCTCCATCCCCGCGACGATTACGCCCGCTCCTGCCGAGCTGAAGCTCGACCTCGGCGCCAAGGGCAAGGTCGCCGCCAAGGTCCTCGACGAGAAGGGCCGTGAGACCAAGGCCGAGGTCACCTTCGAGTCCGCAGACGCGAAGATCGCCACGGTCGCCGCTGGCGAGATCACCGCGGTGGGCGCGGGCGAGACGCAGGTGTTCGCCGTCTCCGGCGCCATCCGCCAGCCGGTGAAGGTCGTGGTCGTTGCCCCCGCGCCCGCCGCCGTCGAGGCCGACAAGGAGCTCGAGGTGAAGGTCGGTGCCACCGCGCAGGTCAAGGCCGTGGCCAAGGACGCCGAGGGCAAGGAGCTGGCCAATGTCCCCTTCACCTTCTCCGCCGAGGACGCCAAGGTCGCGACCGTGGACGCCGCGGGCGTGGTCACCGGCGTCGCCAAGGGCAAGACCAAGGTCACCGTGACCGCCGGCGACAAGTCCGCCACGGTCGAGGTGAAGGTCAAGAAGTAGTCTGGTCCACGCCAGGCTGATGCACCCGGACCCCCTGGCCTCGCGCCGGGGGGTTCGCATTTTTCGGAGGACCCCATGCGCCGCAGGCTCTTCGTCGCCGTTGCCCTCGCCGTGGCAGTCGCCCTGGCCTGGAAGCTCTGGCCCCGCCACGTGAGCGACGAGGACCAGATCCGCGCGCTCGTCGCCGACGTGACGCGCAAGGCCGGGGAGAAGGACGTCTCTGGCGTCATGGAGCACGTCAGCGAGGCCTACCGCGGCGAGGGCGGCGACAAGCGCGAGCTGAAGGCGATGCTCCTGGGCTACCTGATGCGCTCGGGGGTGGTCACGGTGCTGCCCTCCAACCTCCAGTTCACCAGGCCCCCCGCCGGCGACCGGGCGGCCATCACCTTCGTGGTCGCGCTGGCGCGCACCCCGGCCAGGAACGCCGCCGACCTCCCTCCCGACCAGCTCCTGGGCTCCCACCAGATCGCCGCGGAGCTCACACGCGAGGGCGGAGTCTGGCGGGTCACCCGCGCCGAGCGTCGCCAAGCCGGGCTCGAGGACTGGGTGAAGTAGGCGTTGATACCTGGCACCTGTGGACATCTGTCCGGGAACCCCCGGACGAACGAAGCTCCAACGGTGCGGAAACAGGGGCAAAGCACAAGACGCACTTCTTGACCCTCTCCTGGGGCCGGCGGACAATCCAGGGCTCCATGGCCACGCCGCCCACCGGGTACCCGCAGGCGTTCGGGAAATACCGGCTGCACCGCAAGATCGCGCGGGGCGGCATGGCGGAGCTGTTTTTGGCCAGCGAGGGCGACACGCGCCGGCCGGTGGTGATCAAACGGGTCCTGCCGCACTTCACGCAGGACACCGAGTTCCTCAAGATGTTCCTCAACGAGGCTCGGATCGCCGCGCAGCTCAACCACCCCGGCATCGTGCGCGTCTTCGACCTGGGCAAGGAGGCCGAGCACCTCTACATCGCCATGGAGTTCGTGGACGGCTTCGACCTGGAGACGCTCACCAAGCTCTCGGGCGGGAGGCTGCCGCCGGCCATCGCCGCGCGCGTGGGCGCGGACGTCTGCGAGGCGCTCTACTACGCCAACCGGATGAGCGACCTGGAGGGCAAGCCGCTCAACATCGTCCACCGCGACGTCACCCCCGGCAACGTGATGGTCACCCGCCGCGGCGGGGTGAAGCTGGTGGACTTCGGGGTGGCCAAGGCCGCGGCCCAGCTCGAGCGCACGCGCCCGGGCGTGGTGAAGGGCAAGTTCCGCTACATGTCGCCCGAGCAGATCAGCTTCAAGGAGCTGGACGGGCGCAGCGACCTCTTCTCGCTGGGGACCATGCTCTACGAGGTCACGACCGGCGAGCGTCCCTTCGAGCGCAAGCAGATCGTGGACATCATCCGCGCGCTCACCGAGTGGCACCCGCCCCCGCCGGCGGAGGTGGTGAAGGGCTACCCCAAGGCGCTCTCCGCGGTGATCATGCAGGCCCTGCAGAAGGACCGCGACACCCGCTACCGCAGCGCGCGCGAGATGCAGGCGGCGCTGGAGCAGGCGCTGGCGAAGACGCCCACCGGCCGCGCGGAGCTGGCGACGTTCCTCGCCGACCTTGCGAAGAAGCACCCCAAGGAGCTGGCGCCCGCCGCCCCCGAGTTCGAGCCCATCGAGGACGAGCCCCAGTTCTCGCCCACCTCGCCCGGCCAGGACACGGCGCGGATGTCGGCCTCCCAGGAGGCGGAGTCCATCGACGGGAACGCGGAGCTCCGGACCGAGGCCATCCCCGGCAAGGAGATGAAGCGGATGCTCGCCGAGGCCGACCGGCGCGCCGCCAGCCGCGGGGCCCCGGTGGCCAAGGCGCCCGAGAAGCCGCTGGGCCGGCAGAGTTCGCGGCTGCCGTTCCAGGT
>CAZAIE010000221.1:0-8869 GCA_964485035.1 uncultured Myxococcaceae bacterium
CGCCGGCGGCTACCACCCGTTCAAGCGCGAGGAGGTCATCGAGGAGGGCAAGCAGCTCGAGGTGACCTACCACTTGATGCCGCTGTCGTATGGCCTCTTCCAGACGGTGGTCCGCGCCGAGCGGGACAAGCGCGAGGCGACGCAGCGGACGCTGGAGCGCGAGGAGCTGCAGAAGGTGCCCGGGACCATGGGCGATCCCATCCGCGTGATCCAGAACCTGCCCGGCGTGGCGCGGGCGCCGTACCTGGGCGGACAGCTCATCGTGCGCGGCGCGGCCCCCGAGGAGACGGGCGCCTACCTCGACTCGGTGGAGATCCCCCTGCTGTTCCACTTCATGGGCGGTCCCTCGGTGGTGAACCCCGAGTTCATGGACAAGCTCGACTTCCTCCCGGGTGGCTTCGGCTCGCGCTACGGCCGCGCCATCGGCGGCATCATCGACGCCTACACCCGGCGTGGCGCCGCCGACCAGGCGCACGGCAACCTCAAGATCGACCTGCTCGACACCGCGCTCTTCCTGGAGGCGCCCATCGGCGACAGCTTCAGCGTCGCTGGGGCCGCGCGGCGCAGCTACCTCGACGCGCTGCTGCCCCTGGTGATGCCCGACGACTCGATCACCCTGGCCCCCGTCTACTGGGACTACCAGGTGCGCGCGGACTACGGCCGCAAGGGCGACAAGCACCAGTTCACGCTCATGGCCTTCGGCTCGGACGACCGCACCAGCGTCGCCGCCACCGGCGAGCAGAAGGAGCGCAACCTCAAGATCGACTTCCACACCAACTTCCACCGCGTGCGGCTGTCGTGGCTCTATCGCGACGGCAAGCTCAGCAACCTGCTCATGCCCTGGTTCGGGCGCGACGACCAGGGCGGGTCGCTGGCCAGCGGCGAGTCGACCGAGGCGCTCTTCTCGGGCAGCGGCATCTCCTGGGCCTACGGCCTGCGCGACGAGCTGGCCTACGAGCTGCCGGGCGGGCACACGGTGCGGGTGGGCGCGGACATCGCGGTCGTCACCACCGAGATCAAGATGACCGTCCCCTCCCTGCCCGAGTACCGCGTCTTTCCCGGCGCGAACCCGTTCAGCGGCGAGTCCCAGACCATCGAGCGCAGCCCGCGCGACCTGGACTGGGGCTTCTACAACGAGTGGGACCTGAAGCTCACCGACCGGTTCACCGCCATCCCGGGCGTGCGCCTCGACCTCTTCCACTACGCGGGTAGGACGCACCTCGCCACCGACCCGCGCCTGGTGCTGCGCTACAAGCTCTTCGACCAGACCCCGGTGGGCATCGGCACCACGGTGAAGGGCTCGGTGGGGCACTACACCATGGCCCCGGGCTCCCTCTCCGCCGACAAGAAGTACGGCAACCCCGAGCTCGGCCTCCCCAAGGCGTTCCAGGCCTCGCTCGGCGTGGAGCACAAGATCACCGACGTCATCGACGTGGACCTGACCGGCTTCTACAACCGCCGCTACGACACCGTGACCAGCTCCTCCAAGATCACCGTGCAGGACGACGGGACGGTGGTCCCCGAGTACTACTCGAACGAGGGTCTGGGCCGGGCGTACGGCGTGGAGTTCATGCTCCGCCACAACGTCACCGACCACCTCTTCGGCTGGCTCGCGTACACGCTCTCGCGGACCGAGGAGCGGCGCCGGGGCCAGGAGTACCGCCTGGGCTCCTACGACGAGACGCACATCCTGACGCTGGTGGGCACCTACCGCTTCGGGAACGGCTTCTCGGTGGGCGGGCGCTTCCGCCTGGTCAGCGGCCGGCCGGCGACGCCGGTGCTGGGCTCGACCTTCGACTCCGACTCGAACACCTACGGCTACATCCCCGGCGAGCCGCGCAGCATCCGCAACCCGCTGTTCCACCAGCTCGACCTGCGCGTGGACAAGGAGTGGCTCTTCGACAAGTGGAAGTTCGGCGTCTACCTCGACGTGCAGAACGTCTACAACGCCAAGAACGTGGAGGCGGTCCAGTGGGACTACCGCTACAAGTACAAGGCAGAGATCCCCGGGCTGCCCATCCTCCCCACGCTCGGCCTGAAGGGGAGCTTCTGATGCGCGCCCGGCTCCTGCTCCTGTCCCTCTGCGCCCTCGCGGCGTCCGCCTGCCTCGGCGACCTCGAGCGCGCCTCCAACGTCTACGACCTGCGCCTGCTCGGCATCCGCGTCGACCCGCCGGACCTGGTCATCCCCGACCTCGACCCGAAGGCCCCGCAGATTCCCTCGATCCCCGTGTTCGAGATCGAGGCGCGGGTGGGGGACGCCTTCGGGGCCACCCGGCCGGTGCAGTACCGCATCACCACCTGCCCCGACCCGGACCGCCTCCGCTGCGAGGGCCAGGAGGGCGCGCTGGTGCTGGGCGAGGGGACGGTCGAGAACGGCGTCGCGCGAGCCCGCCTGTTCGACCGGCTCGACCAGCTGCTGCAGTTCCAGAAGCTGCTCGAGGACGCCATCGCCGCGGACACGTACAAGGGCTTCGGTGGCCTCCCGCTGCTGCTGGGCGTGCACGTCTGGAGCGGAGAGGAGGAGGTCTGGGGCGCCAAGCGCCTCGTCGTCTGGCTGCCGATGCGCCCGGACGGCGACGTCCTGCGGCAGGTCCCCGGTCTTCGGCCCAACGTGAACCCGCCGCCGCCGGCGGTGACGGTGGACGGGGTCATCGCGCTCCCGGGGGATCGTCCGAGGATCAAGGGCCGCCGCATCCCGCTGGACGTCTTCCCTCCCGACCCGGCGCTGCGCGAGGAGTACGTGGTGCCGCTCTTCGACGGCGGGGTGCGGGCGCTGCGCGAGAACTGGACGTACGCGTGGTTCACCACCAAGGGCCACTTCACGCCCGAGACCAGCGGCGGCTACAACCCGCTCCAGCGCTTCGACCTGCCCACCGAGGCGGTGCTCACTCTCGGCGACGACGACCAGCCTGGGGACCTCGAGGTCGTGGTGGTGGTCCGCGACGAGCGGGGCGGTGAGACCTGGAGTGTCCGGCAGGTGACCTGGGAGGGGCCCTGACGCGCCCTGGCATTCGGGGCTCCGCTGCGTTACCCACCCTGCGTGATCGTCCCTGACCCGGCAGTCGTGGCGGCGCTCCCCCGCCTGAAGGTCTTCCCGCTCCCCCCAGGCGGTGCTGCTGCCCGGCAGCGGGCTGCCCCTGCACATCTTCGAGCCCCGCTACCGGGCGCTGGTCCGCGACGCGCTGGCCACCGACAAGGTGCTGGCGGTGGCCCGGCTGGCCCCCGGCTGGGAGGCCGACTACGAAGGCCGTCCGGCGCTGCGGCCGCTGGCGGGCGTGGGGCTCATCGAGGAGTCGGAGGAGCTGCCTGACGGGCGCCTGAACATCCTCGTCCGGGGCATCGCCCGCGTGGAGCTGGGGCGGGAGCTGGCGCCGGAGAGGCCCTACCGCGAGCTGGAGTCAGCCCTGGCCGCCGAGTTGCCCGCGCGGGCCGGGACCGAGGTCGAGACCATGCGCCGGGCGGTGCTGCAGCTCTCCGAGTCGCTGGAGCCCGAGCTGGCTCAACTCCTGGGAATGGCCGCCGCGCGGCTGGCCGACCCGGGGATGCTCTGCGACGTGGTGGCGGCGGCGGTGCTCGAGGACCCGCAGGCCCTGCAGGACGTGCTGGAGGCGCTGGACGTGGACCTGAGGCTGCAGCGCGTCCTCGGCGAGATCGGCACGCTGCTGCTCGACAGCCGCCCCCCCGACACCCTGCTGCAGTGAGCCTTGCGAGCTTCCATGGGCGGGGAGGGAATCGAACCCTCACGCCGTTCGGCACGGGCTTCTAAGACCCGAGTGTCTACCGTTCCACCACCCGCCCAGACGCCGAGGTCATAGCACAGGGCCTGCTCACCCGCGCGCGCCCCGTGCGCCCCGTCGTCGCGCTTGACGCGGCGGGGACATCCGGGTTACCCCACGCGCTCTTTTCCAGCCGGAAATCCCCGAAGACCGGCGCCTTTTCCGAGGACAGCAATGGCCAAGTTCACCGTGGAAGTCGTGTCGCCGATCGAGCGGCGCATCAAGGTCGAGGTCGAGCCGGAGCGCGTGGTCGCCGAGACCGACCGGACCTACAAGACGCTCTCCCGCCAGGTGAAGGTGCCGGGCTTCCGCCCCGGCAAGGTGCCGCGCCGCATCCTCGAGGCCCGCTTCAAGCAGCAGGTCGAGGGCGAGGTCATCCAGAGCCTGGTGGAGCAGAGCTACCGGGAGGCGCTGCTGGCCCACAAGGACCTGCTCGCCGTCTCCTCGCCGCGCGTCACCACCGAGGACTTCAAGGAGGGCGAGCCGTTCCGCTACCAGGCCCACGTCGAGGTGAAGCCCGAGGTGGACCCCAAGGACTACCAGGGGCTCGAGCTGAAGAAGGGCAAGGACGAGGTCGCCGACGCGCTCGTCGACGCCGAGCTCACCCGCCTGCGCGAGTCGCTCTCCTCGCTCATCCCGGTGGAGGGCCGCACCAAGGCCGAGAAGGGCGACTACGCCGCCGTGCACTACGAGGGCACCATCGACGGCAAGCCCTTCGCCGGCAGCACCGCCAAGGACGTCACCGTCGAGATCGCCCCGGGCGACTTCGCTGCGGGCAACGTCGAGGAGCTGACCGGCGCCACCGTGGGCGAGACCCGCGAGGTCCCGCACACCTTCGCCGCCGACCACCGCCTGGCCGAGCTTGCCGGCAAGACCGCGGTCTTCAAGATCACCCTCGACGGGCTGAAGAGCCGCAAGCTCCCCGAGCTGGACGACCAGCTCGCCAAGGACGTGGGCGGCGGGCAGACCCTCGCGGAGCTGAAGGACCGCATCCGCAAGGAGCTCACCGACCAGGCCACCGAGAAGGTGGACCACGACTTCCGCGACGGGATGATGAAGGCGCTCATCGAGAAGAACCCCTTCGAGCTCCCCCGCTCGATGGTCGATCACGCCGCCGACCGGATGATTGAGAGCACGCTGGAGCGGTTCTCGCGCCAGGGCATCGACCCCCGCCAGATGAAGCTCGACTTCGACCGCCTGCGCGAGAGCATGCGCCCCGCGGCCGAGACCCAGGTGCGCAGCGCGCTGCTCCTCGAGGCCATCGCCAAGAAGGAGCAGATCGAGGTCAAGCCCGAGGACCTCGACGCCCGCGTGAAGACCCTGGCCGAGAAGCTGAAGGCGCCCGAGGACAAGGTCCGCTCCCACCTGCTGGGCCAGGACGGCGGCGAGGCGCTGGGCCACCAGGTGCGCGAGGAGAAGACGATTGCGTTCCTGGAGTCCAAGGCCAAGATCAGCGCAGCGTAGCGCCCGGGGCCCCTTCCGGGTCCCGGTCCGAGGAGGCGTGCGATGACGACGCGTGGCACCTACATCCCGATGCCGTTCGTGGTGGAGCAGACGCACCGCGGCGAGCGCAGCTACGACATCTACTCGCGGCTGCTCAAGGACCGCATCATCTTCCTGGGCACGCCGGTGGACGACGACGTGGCCAACGTCATCGTCGCGCAGATGCTCTTCCTGGAGTCCGAGGACCCGGACAAGGACATCAACCTCTACATCAACAGCCCCGGCGGCTCGGTGACCGCGGGCCTGGCCATCTACGACACCATGCAGTACGTGCGGCCGCAGGTGTCCACCATCTGCATGGGCCAGGCGGCGTCGATGGGGGCGCTGCTCCTGTGCGCCGGGGCCAAGGGCAAGCGGTACGCGCTGCCCCACTCGCGCATCATGATCCACCAGGTGTCCGGCGGCGCCTCCGGCCAGGCCACCGACGTGGAGATCCAGGCCAAGGAGATCCTCCGCCTGAAGTCGAGCCTCAACGACATCCTCGGCCACCACACCGGGCAGGCGGTGGAGAAGGTCGCCCGGGACGCCGAGCGCGACTACTTCATGAGCGCCGCCGAGGCGCGCGACTACGGCCTCATCGACGAGGTCGTCACCCAGAAGAAGAAGTAGCCGCCCCATGCCGCGGGCGCGCAGACCCAACATCACCCGGGCCCTGCGCGCCGCGGTGCAGGACGCCGCGCGTCGGCTCCCCGAGTTCGCGCACCTCAAGGCCTCCCGCATCCTCATCGTCGCCGGCGAGGCCCGCCGCGCCTCGTGGGCCACCATCCGCCCCCTGGGCCCCGTGGGGAAGCGCAGCGGCCGGCCGGTGGTGCGGGTCAAGGGCCGGCAGATGCTGTACGTCATCACCCTGCGTCCGCGGTTCTTCCGGGTGGCCACGCCCGAGAAGCGGATCGAGACGCTGCTCCACGAGCTGTTCCACATCTCCAAGCGCTTCGACGGCACGCTGCACTCCGGGCGGCGCCACTCGACGCTGAAGGCCCAGTTCGACCGCCGACTGGAGCCGCTGGTGGCGCGCTACGTGGCCGGGTTGCCCAAGGAGCTCGCCGACGCCTTCTCGACGCACGGCGAGGTGCTGGCCCGCCAGTGGCTGGAGAAGCCGGGACCCACGCGCACCCGCAGCCGCCCCCCGCGTCCCGCGGGGCGCCGGGTGTACACCGAGAAGCAGCTCTTCCTGGGGCCCATCCAGATGATCACCCGCAGGGCAAAGCGGAAGGCCCGCCCGGGCGAATAGACGGACGCCCCGGACGTCGCCCGCCGGCGTGACCGGGGAGGCCCGCTTGCCCCCCGGAAGTCCAGGCCTCTACACTCCCCGTCGTCGTCACACCTCAGCGACGACCAACCTACGGGGGTTCCATGAGAAGGCTGCATCAGGCGGTGGTGCTCGCAGTCTGCGTGCTCTGGGCGGGCACGGCCCTGGCGAAGGACATCTACGTCCGCGCCGGTTCGAGCGGGAACGGGACGAAGGAGAGCCCCTATGGCGACCCGGACCTGGCGCTGCGCGACGCCTTCTCGGGCGACGTCATCCACGTGGCCGAGGGCACGTACCACGGCGCGGCCAACGGCGGCATCTTCAAGATCAACAAGCCCAACCTCACGCTGGTGGGCGGCTACGACAAGGACTTCAAGGAGCGCCACCCGTTCAAGCACCTGACGCGGCTGATGCAGGGCGAGGACCCGGACCCCAAGATGTGCCGCGAGAGCGCCCGCTGCACCGAACTGGTGACGCGCCAGAAGCTGCCCAAGCACAAGGCCTCGTACGACGGCAACGCCATCGTCCGCGGCGAGGGCGACAACACCGGGACCATCCTCGACGGCTTCGTCATCGATGGCTTCACCCGCTACCGCTACAAGGCCAACGAGGACCTCAGCCTCGACGTCGGCCCCATCGGCTCGCCGGGCATCGAGTTCAACAAGCCGGGCATCAAGATCCGCAACTGCGTGGTGGTGAACATCGCCGGGCCCGGCATCCGCGTGAACGCGCTGGGCACCAAGCCCGACAAGGACTCCCTGGGGGCCACCACCGAGGACTGGTCGGAGATCACCAACACCATCGTGCTCAACACGCTCTACGAGAGCATCGACCTCACGGTGGGCAACTTCGACAAGGCCAACGCCCCCAAGGGTGGCTGCGCGCTCCTGAAGAACAACACGCTGGTCTTCAACTGGGAGCGGCTGGGCCACGACTACAACGTCTACCAGGGCCGCCAGACGCAGCTCACGGTGCTGGACAACGTCTTCGCCTTCGCCGGGTTCGGCATCGGCAACATGTTCGACAACCGCTTCGGGCGCTACGCGGGCAACGTCTTCTTCAACCACAGCGGCGGCCCCTACAAGTTCCACGATGCGGGCGCGACCAAGCAGATCCTCACCGTGGACGACGTGACCCAGCTCGCGGGCGACAAGTGCACCAAGCAGTACCAGTGCAGCAAGATGAGCCGGGACAACGCCACCGCCGAGCCCAAGTTCAAGAAGCTGGACCCGTTCTTCGTGGACAAGTTCTTCAACCAGATCGCCTCGGAGGGCGGCGGCAAGGTGACCATGGACAGCATGAACCAGTGGCGCTCGGTCCTGGGGCTGCCGCTGCAGGGCTCGGCGGGCACGGGCCGCAAGAACTACGCGCCCATCTGGGACCCCGCCGCCGACTTCTCGGCGCTGCTGCTCTTCGCCGAGAACCTCCCCGGCAAGGGCGCCCAGTTCGACGGCATCGGCGGGAAGTTCGAGGCGTACCAGAGCACCACCGCCGCGGCGGCCGCGAAGGACTACAAGACGGTCGAGTGGGCCGAACTGCAGCGCGCGAAGAAGCTGGTGGGCCCCATCATCGCCGCCGGCGATACGGGCATGGACGTGGCCGTGACCCTGAAGGTGAAGGAGCAGGACATGACGTCCTACTACCTGCCCGCCGCCTCGGGCGTGGCGCGCGACAAGGGCTGGCTCGCCTACCGCGACGAGTCGCGCGACGTGCTGCTCTACGTGAAGAACGGCGGCGAGGCCCACTCGCTCCTGAAGCAGGCGATGAAGGAGGGCGCGGAGCTCTTGGTGAAGGGCACCGCGTACGGCGCCGGCAAGGACAAGGTGGGCATCAAGATCGACACGGTGGAGAGCACCAGCGCCGACTGAGCGCACCACCGTTGGATTGCAGGAGCCGGGCCCCCGTTCGCGGGGGCCCGCGTCGTTGCGGGCCTACCGTCCCAGCTCCTGCTCCAGCACCCGGAAGGCCTCGTTGATGTCCCGCGTCCGCGCCTCGGCGAGCGAGCGGAACTCCGGGGCCAGGTGCGCGACCTTGTCCGGGTGGTACTGCAGGATGAGCGCCCGGTAGGCCTTCTTCGCCTCCTCGTAGCTCGATCCGCGCGGGATGCCGAGCAGCGCCCAGGGGTCGATGGCCGAGGTTGGAGGCGGACCGGCCACCGTCTCCTCGTCGTCGTCGAAGACGTCGCCCACCGGCTGGTTCGGGTCGGTGTCCGGCGGGATGCCCTGGTCGGTGTCGGGCGGCGGCGGCTCCGCGGGGACGTCGCCGAAGAGGTCGTCGGAGAGGATGACCGAGGGCATCTCCGGGGAGGTCGGCGGGCCCGGCTCGACGCGGCCCACAGC
>CAZAIE010000222.1:0-4050 GCA_964485035.1 uncultured Myxococcaceae bacterium
CACCGTGCTGGGCCTCGCGGGGCTCGGCTCGATGACCTACTTCATCTACGACGGCAACGAGCGCACCAACCAGATCAAGAACGGGACGCTGCCCACCGGGAAGGCCATCTCCGACGCCGCGGACGCCGGGGTCGTGGACAACGTCGCCGCGGTGCTCACCGGGCTCGTGGGCATCGGGCTCACCCTCCCCGGAGTCATCCTGATGGCGACCAGCGGCGGCGACAGCACGCCCCAGACCGCCCTGCAGCTCAGCCCGGTGGCGCACCCGCACGGCGCCGGCCTCGTGCTCTCGGGGACGCTGCCATGAAGCCCTGGCTCCAGTGCGCCCTCGCCCTGGCGCTCGTCACTGGCTGCGGGCAGAGCCTGGAGAACCTGGGCTCCTTCCCCTGCGCCCAGAACGGGGAGTGCCCCAGCGGCTGGGTCTGCTCGGCGAAGACCTGCATCAAGATCGGCGAGACCCCCACTGCCGAGCGCGAGTGCGAGTCCGACCTCTACTGCGGCAGCGCCAAGACGTGCACCGCCGTGCAGAACGGCGGCTCGGTCTGCGACACCCGCTGCATCTACCCCGGCGACCCCACCTGCAGCGGCGACACCGACTGCAAGCTGGTGCTCTCGGGGATGAAGGACACAGCGACCCTGGTGGCGGCGTGCATGGGCAACGGGTCCAAGGGAGTCGGGGTGGCCTGCAGCTTCGCCAACGACTGCGACAGCGGGCTGGGCTGCCGGGAGGGCTACTGCCGGGTGCTCTGCTCGTCGATGGCCACCTGCTCCTATGGGACGTGCCGCGCGTGGTCGGGCTTCACGCTGCCCTCGGGGTGGGGACACTGCCTGTACTGACGGCGCGCGTTCGCCGCTCGACTCCGTCGCAAATGACGCTACAGTCGCCGGCCGTGTCCGAGACCGCTCCCCTCCTCCCGCTCGAAGCGCAGCGGCTGCTGGCCTGGCTGGGCACCCGCGAGGCCGACGGCGACCCCGCCTGGCTCATCGAGCTGGTCGGCCACCTGCGCCCCCGGCGCCGGGAGGAGGACGAGGCGGCCATCGCCCGGCTCGACGCGCTCATCCTCCACGTCGAGACGTCGCCGGCCCTGGCCTCGTCCTTCTCGCGGCACCTGCTCTCGACCTTCCCCGGTCGCCTGGAGCGCAACCTGCTGGCCGAGACCGGCCTGGAGTTCGAGGAGGGGCTGCGCACCGGGGTGATGCGGCGCATCGACCGCGCCCTGCTCCCCGACGTCCCCGACCGCTCGCTCTGGGCCGACGTGCTGGGCGAGGTCTTCTGCAAGCGGCGCGACGCCTCGTGGGTGCCGGCCGCGGGGACTGCGCGCTGGGCGCGGCTCCTGCGCGCGGTCCTCCCGCCGGGGGCGCTCGAGCTCCCTGGCGCCCAGAAGGCACTCGCCCACCTGCGCAACGAGCTGCTCGAGTCGCTGCGGATGCTCTCCCACCGCATCGCCGCGCTGGGCGTGAGCCCCACCCTCACCCGCTACCACCAGCCGGTGCAGACCGAGTCGCCCTTCGTCTCCCAGGCCGACGAGCTGCTGCGCTGGTGCGACGCAGCCGCGGCGGTGCCCGACCAGCCGCTCTCGCAGGTCGAGCCCGCCCGGATCGACCAGGCGCAGCGGTTCCTGGACGCGGCGGCCAAGGTGCTGGTGGAGGTTCGCGGCAAGGCCAACCTCCACGGCACCAGCATCGAGCTCACCCGGCTGCTCCTGCAGGCGCGCCAGGCCATCGACCGGGTGAAGGTGCTGCTGGCCGTGGCCAGCGCCCCCGGGCTCGACGCCGCCCTGCCCCCGCTCGCGAGGCTCCTGGAGGAGCTGGTCGAGGGCCACTGCCTGCAGAAGAGCGTGCGCGACCTGCTCACTCGCTCGACCGACCTGCTCGCCCTGCAGGTCACGGAGAACGCCGGGCGCACCGGAGAGCACTACGTCACCTCGACGCGCGCGGAGTACGGCGCGATGGCGCGCTCGGCGATGGGGGCCGGGCTCATCGTCGGGGTGATGGCCCTGGTGAAGATCCTCATCACCGCGCTGCACCTGCCCGCGTTCTGGGAGGCGTTCGTGGTGGGCCTGAACTACGCCACCGGGTTCGTGCTGGTGCACCTCTTCCACTTCACCATCGCCACCAAGCAGCCGGCGATGACCGCCGCGAAGATCGCCTCGGTGATCGGCGAGGAGTCCGACCGCGCCACCGCGCTCGACCGGCTCGCTGGCCTGACCGCGCAGATCTCGCGGACCCAGCTCATCGCCATCTTCGGGAACGTGGCGCTGGCCATCCCCGCGGCCCTCGGCGTCGCCTGGACGTGGATCCTCGCGAGGGGTGAGCCGGTCACCGACGTCGCCAAGGCCACCCACCTGCTGGCCGACCTGCACGCCTGGAAGTCCGCCGCCATCCCCCACGCCGCCATCGCCGGAATCTGCCTGTTCCTCGCCGGCGTCATCTCCGGCGTCTGGGACAACCGCTGCGTGTTCGAGCGCATCCCCGAGCGGCTGGAGCGCCTCGGCTGGCTGCGCTGGCTGCTCGGGCCTGCGCGGCTGGGCCGGCTCGCCCGCTACGTCGAGGGCAACCTGGGCGCCATCGCCGGCAACGTCGCCTTCGGCTTCATGCTCGGCTTCGTGGGGTTCTTCGGCCGCATCCTCGGCCTCCCGCTCGACATCCGGCACGTCACCTTCGCCGCCGCGAACGCCGCGTACGGGCTGGTCGGCCTGGACTTCGCCATCCCGCTCGAGGACCTCGCCGCCATCGTGCTGGGCGTCGTCCTCATCGGCGCCACGAACCTGGCGGTGAGCTTCGGGCTGGCGTTCTACACCGCCCTCAAGGCGCGCCGGCTGCGCCTGCACGGGGGCTGGGACTTCCTGCGCGCGCTCTGGCACCGCTTCCGCGCCGCGCCCCGGGCCTTCTTCCTCCCCCCGAAGGAGTAGCGGCCGCAGCCTCCCGGGAATGGATCTGCCGGCGGGCCGTTCTCCTCCCCGAGAAGCGCGAACCCTTTCCAAAGGCTCGCGCATCTCATGCAGCGAGTAGAGGGGAGTAGCCAAGGGACTCCGAGTCGTTCGGGCCCTTGCCGGCGTCGTCAACACGGTCGCCTCACGGCGGCCCGGCCCGGCAACCGCATCCGCGGGGGCGAGACCTCGTCGCCGGCGACGCCGGTGGCGGGAGGTCCGCCCCCGAGTCGTCTCCGGCCCTTGTGCGGCACCTGGCCGCAGGGAGAACGGGCGATGGCTGGTTCCTGGAAGCTCGGCCGGTGGTTCGGCATCGACGTGCGCATCCACTTCACCTTCGCGCTGCTGCTGGCGGTGCTCGCGGGCGTGAACCTCTGGAGCGGCGGGCCGCAGGCGATGGCCTCGAGCCTCGCCTTCACGCTGGCGCTCTTCGGCTCGGTGCTGCTGCACGAGTACGGGCACGCGCTGGCCGCGCGGCGCTACGGCATCGGCACTCGCGACATCACCCTGCTCCCCATCGGCGGCGTCGCTCAGCTCGAGGGCATGCCCCAGCGGCCGCTGCACGAGGCCGTGGTCGCCCTCGCTGGCCCTGCCGTGAACGTGGCCATCGCGGCGGTCCTGGGCGTGTGGCTCTGGCTCACCGGGACGGCCGCACCGCTGGAGTCCCTGGGCGCCTCCACCGGGCCGCTCGCGCAGCGCCTGCTGCTGACCAACGTCGGGCTGGTGCTGTTCAACCTGGTCCCGGCCTTCCCCATGGACGGCGGCCGCGTGCTGCGCGCGCTGCTCTCGTGGCGGCTGGGCGGCCTGCGCGCGACGCGCATCGCGGCGACGGTGGGCCGCGGGCTCGCGGTGGTGTTCGGGATCGCCGGGCTCTTTGGCAACCCCATGCTGATCCTCATCGCGTTCTTCGTGTGGATGGCCGCGGGCGCCGAGCGGCGGGAGATGGAGCTGAAGGCCTCGCTCGGCGAGGCGCCGGTCGCCCGCCTGGCGCACGACTCGCTCCCGGCGGTCTCTCCGACCGACCGGCTGGTGGACGCGGCCCAAGGCTTCCTGGCGACCAACGCCCGGGCGCTGCCTGTGGCGGAGGGTGGGCGGGTGGTCGGCGCGCTGATGCGCGAGG
>CAZAIE010000222.1:4060-8865 GCA_964485035.1 uncultured Myxococcaceae bacterium
CGTCGGCGATGGTGGCCTCGCTGCCCGTGGCGCCGCTGCCTGACCTGGTCGCGAGCACGCCCGTGGCGCAGGCCCTGCCGCGGCTCGCCGGCCCTGGCCTCGCGGTGGTGCAGGACCAGAACGGCAACGTGCTGGGCGTGGTGTCCACGGACCAGGTGCTGCTCTTCGCTGCCCTGAGCGATGCCTTGAGGTCGTTCGAACAGGGGCGGACCACCCGCGTGGTGACCCAGGACTCCCCTGCGCGCGGGTAGGCCCCTGGGTGGACTGGGTGGACTGGGTGCCTCAGAGCCAGGGACGCAGGAGTTCCTGGCCGCGGTTCCACAGGGCGCTGCCGGCTTCGGGGTCCAGCGCCGCGTCCGAGGGCTGGGTGCGACGCATGAGGTGGAGGTACCAGCCGGTCTCGCCTGCGACCTCGGGCGCCGTCGCGAGGTACATGACAGGCGCCTTCGCCTCCTCGGGGCTGCGGAAGAAGCTCTTCATCACGCGGGAGAGCAGCGGCCGGGCCAGCGCCGGGACCTCGCGGGCGAGGTTCGAGTCCACCGGGCCGGGACAGAGCGCGTGGACTCCCACCGAGGGTCCCGCGGGAGTCTGGAGCCGGCGGGACAGCTCGGCGCCGAACGTGAGCAGCGCCAGCTTGCTGTAGCCGTACCAGGCCATGCCGTCGCGCAGGCCGTGCTTCACCGGCTGACCCAGCGTCGCGAGGTCGAGCACCTTGGAAGACCGGTGCGCCTCTGAGGCCACGAGGATCACCTGGGGGATGGCCGTGCCCGTGCGACCGTTCCCCGCAAAGACGCCGTTGGGGATGACCCCGGCAGCGAGCAGCCGTTGCAGGAGCAGGTGGTTCGCCAGGTAGTGCACCGCGAGCATCAGCTCGAAGCCCTGCACGCTCTTGCGAGCCTGCGCAGGCATCACCCCCGCGTTGCAGACCACGAGGTCGAGGACCTCCCTGCGCTGGACCAGGAGATCTGCGAGCGAGCGCACCGAGTCGAGGTCGGCGAGGTCGACGCGCAGCATCTCCACCTGGCTGGACCCGGTCTCCCGCGCGATGGCCTCCCCGACCTCGGGGATGCCGCTCCGGCACGCGAGCAGCACGCGCGCCCCGCGGCGAGCGAGGTCCACGGCCACTGCCCGCCCCAGCCCGGAGGTCGCGCCCGTGATCAGCGCGGTCTTTCCGTCGAGGCGGACGAAGGGCTCCACCGGCAGCAGCTCGTCGCGGTAGGTCACGAGATCCGCGAGCCCCGCCACCGTCGCGCTCACCGGGTTCTGCAGCCCGACCTTCCGCGCCTTCTGCGCGACCGGAGACTTGCGGTCCTCCTCACGCGGGATGCCGAAGCGCTGCCGGTACCCGCCCAGCACCTCGTCGACCTGCGCGGGGCTCAGCCCGAAGTCCGCCGCCCGGTAGACGTGGTGCCCGAAGCGGTGCTGCTTGTCGCGATCGAGCAGCGCGCGCATGCAGGCCTCCGCCTCGGAGGTCAGCTCGAGCCCAGCCCTGGCGTAGATCCGACGGACCTCGCCGAGCGGATCGCGCGTGAGGTCGTAGTACGAGACGTCGACGAACGAGCCCTCGTGACCTGCGTCGCGTGCGCGGAGCGTCTGCTCCACCATGCGGCCGACCGAGCGCAGCCACTCCCGGCCGATCTCGCGGGGGTCGATGCTGTCGGAGAAGATGGCGCGGGCGTGCGCGACCATGCTGCAGAAGGAGGCGGTCGTGACCAGCGGATCCCGGTGCGTCTGGACGATCACCGCGTCCGGGTAGACCTGGAGCAGCGTGTCGACGTGCTCCATGTGGTTGGGAGTCTTGAGCACCCAGTGCTCGCCCGGCCGCTGCCAGAGCAGGGCCTGGAGCGCTCGGCGGTGAGTGCGATACGCAGGCAACGCATCCTGCGCCTCGAGCCACGCCGCGTAGGAGGGCACACGGGCCAGGGCGATGGGGGTCTGGCTCATCAGCGAGAGGTCGAGGAGCAGCACGTCCTCCTCGGGCGCCTCGGCCTCGACCGGGTGGATGGCGAAGAACTCGGGCGAGACCGTGCGCGCCCCGCGCTCGGCCCACCGGGCAGCCGCGCGCCGCTTCTTCGAGCCGGTGCGTCCCTCTCCCGGAAGAGGCACGGGAGCCAGCGCCTCCCAGGAGAGCAGCGCCCGCGCTCGGGGATCGGCCGCGAGCAGGCGCTGGAGCAGCGTGGTGCCGCTGCGCTGCAGCCCGGCGATGACGATGGGTCTGGGCACTGGCAGCGAGGCCACCTCCGGATGCTCGCGGAAGAGCGCCTCCAGTCGCAGCCGGTTCGAGAGCGCCGCCACCAGCCGACCGCGCAGGATCGAGCGGCCGAGCCCGTGCAGCCGGGCCTCGCGCTCGAGCGAGCTGCAGAGCACCTCCAGCGCAGGGCGGAACGGCTCCTCGCCGAAGTCGCCCAGGCCCGTGACCTTGCGCGCCTCCTCGACCAGGTGGTCGGGCTCGAAGGACGACTTCAGCCCGAACCCCGAGGCGACGTCGGTGAGGTGGTTGAGCACCCGGAGCGGAAGAGGCCGGTGGGGGTGCACGTAGTCCGTGGACGTCTTCAACCCTGAGGCCATCGAGCGTCTCCGAAGGTGAAGCGGAAGAAGAGTGTGGCCGGGCCCCCACCCCGGGGTGAGGGCTCCTCCTAGAAGATGAAATCGGTGGTCAGGAACGAGGACATCCGCCTCGTCACGATCTCGCTCACCAGCGCCTTGTCCGCCTCGGTGGAGGCCACCGAGACCACGTTGCGGATGGAGAAGCACCGCAGCGCGTCGGAAACCGAGAGCGTGCCCTCCGCGGAGTCCTTGCGACCGGTGAACGGGAACGTGTCCGGTCCGCGGCGGCACTGGGCGTTCACGTTGATGCGGCACACCTGGTTCGCCAGCGCATCCACCAGGCCCGCCACCCGCTGCGGGTCGCGCCCGAAGATGGAGATCTGCTGGCCGTAGGCGCTCTCGCGCATGAACGCGTCGATCTCCCGCTCGTCCTGGTACACCGCCACCGGCACCACCGGCCCGAACTGCTCGACGTGGAAGAGGTCCGCCTCGGGCTTCACCGGGAACAGCACCGGCGGGCGGTAGAACGTCCCCGTCGCCACGCCGCCCTGGTTCACGATGCGCGCGCCCTTCGCCACCGCGTCCTTCACCAGCTTGTCCAGGTACTCGGGCTTGCCGTCCTCAGGCAGCGGCGTGAGCTGCACCCCCGGCTCCCACGGCATCCCGCCCTTCAGCGCGTCCACCGCCGCGCCCAGCTTCGCGGCGAACTCCTCCGCGCGCGAGGCGTGCACCAGGAAGAGCTTGAGCCCAGTGCAGCGCTGGCCGTTGTACGAGAGCGCACCGGACACGCCCTCCTTCACCGCCACGTCGAGGTCCGCGTCGGGCAGCACCACCGCCGGGTTCTTCGCCTCCAGCCCCAGGATGCAGCGCAGCCGGTTGGGCCGCGGGTGCTGCTTCTTGAGGATGTTCGCCACCCTGCTCGTGCCGATGAACGCCAGCACGTCCACGTCGCCGCTCGTCATGATCGGCCCGACCACCGTGGGACCGTCGCCCTGGATCACGTTGACCACGCCCGGAGGGAACGCCTCGCGCATCGCCTCGAGCAGCGGCAGGTGGAGCAGCGCCCCGTACTTCGGCAGCTTCGAGACCACCGTGTTCCCCATGATCAGCGCGGGGATGAGCGTGGTGTAGGTCTCGTTCAGCGGGTAGTTGAACGGCCCCATGCACAGCACGACGCCCAGCGGCGACCGGCGGATCTGCCCGATGAAGCCCTGCTCCATCACGAAGCGGCCGCAGTCCCGGTCAAGGTGCTTGAGCGCCTCCACGGTGTCGCGGATGTACTGCACGGTGCGGTCGAACTCGCTCTCCGCGTCCTTGCGCGACTTGCCGATCTCCCACATCAGCAGCCGCACCACGTCCTCGCGGACCTTGGGCATCAGGTCCGCGAAGCGCTCCACGCAGCCGATGCGCCGCGCGACGCGCATGGTCGGCCACTCGCCCCGGCCGTGGTCCCAGGCCAGCCGCGCCGCGCGCAGCGCCTCCATCGCCTCCTCGGCGGTGAGCATCGGCACCTGACCGAGGCGCACGCGCTCGAGCTTGCCGTCGGCCCCGCGCACGCAGACAGGAGAGAGAACCTCGGCGCCCGCAGCGGCAGTCCGGATCTCGCCGCCGACCAGGTACTGGCGCGTCCAGCGGCTGGTGTCCACGCGGACGCCCGCGGGGATCTCCTCGGAGGTGGGGAAGCGGATGGGGTCCATGGGACTGCCTCCATGCGATCAGGTGGGGCGCAACTCATCCCACCTCGGAGGGCAGCCTTTCAAGTCCCTGCTCCACGGGCACTTTTTGGCTATCGGCCACAGCGCTGGCTATCCTTCAGGTCAGTCGGAAACGGCGCATGCCCAGACACGGTCCCCCCAGCTTCCGCGAACAGTGCCGCCTGGCCGAGGCCATGCTCGCGGGCCGCGAGGCGGTCGAGCCCGGGACGCTCCTCGACCTCATCCACGCCATCAACCCCACCGGCCGCGAGCTGGCGCCTGCCGAGTCGAAGCGCCGCTACGCCCTGAAGAGCCGGCTGCAGAGCCTGCTGGTCCGCCGCTTCCAGAGCGACCTCGTCCTCGAGCCCGACGACGACCCGCAGGTGATTGGCCTGCGGCTGCGCTCCCCGGCGGCAGGCGACGCGTGCCACGCCCGCATCGAGGACCTGGAGGAGGACGCCCGCGCCTGGGTTCGCCTGCAGCTCGACCTCGGACTGCCCTCGGTGCCGACCCCGGCGCTGCCGGTCGATCGCACACGCCCACGCGCGCCGCGCCCCGACCCCT
>CAZAIE010000223.1:0-8848 GCA_964485035.1 uncultured Myxococcaceae bacterium
CCACCAGCACGTCCCAGCGCGTCCGGGGAATCATCGCGGCTCCTCGCTCTGGACCAGGCGCGACTCGCCGCCCTTCTTGGTGACCCGCTCCAGCGGGATGCCGCGCTCGTGCGCAACGATCTCCATGACCCGCGGGGTGCAGAAGCCGCCGTGGCAGCGCCCCATGCCGCAGCGGGTGCGCCGCTTCACGGCGTCGAGGCTGTCCACCGGGACGGCGGACCGCAGCGCCTCGACGATCTCCCCCTCGGAGACCTGCTCGCAGCGGCAGACGATGCGGCCGTGCGCGGGGCTCTGGGCGATGACCTCCGAGCGCTCCTCGAGCGAGATCCGGGCCAGCGGCCTGGCCGAGCGCCTCCGCGGCTCGAAGCGCGGGTTGGGGGCCACGCGGCCGTCCCGCTCCAGCACTCCCACGCAGAGTCCCGCCACGTCCCGCGCAATGGCCGGCGCCGAGGCCAGGCCCGGCGACTGGATGCCCGCCGCGTGGACGAGGTTCGGCACCAGCTCGGACGTCTCGATCACGAAGTCCTCCTCCCAGGTGCAGGGCCGCACGCCCGCGAAGTAGGTGATGATCTGCGCCGACGAGAGCTTCCGGTTGAGGCGCAGGTGGCGGTGCAGCTCGTCCAGCGCCTCGCGGGAGGTCGAGTAGTCCTCGCGGCCCGGCAGCTCGCGCGCGGTGGGCCCGACCAGCACGTTGCCCTCGACGGTGGGGATGAGCCCGCCGCCCTTCGTGCGCGAGCTGCCCTGGCGGACCGGGGGCATGCTCACGATGTGGCGCAGGTGCTGGCCGGTCGCGACGTCGAGGATGGCGTCGGTCCCGCGCCGGGGGTGCAGCGAGAAGAAGCGGTCGTCCGCGAGGCCAGCGACGTGGTCGGCCCAGTTCCCCGCGGCGTTCACCACCACCCGCGCGAAGAGCGTGCCCCGGTTGGTGAGGACCCGCGTGATGCGCCGTCCCGCGCCCGGGTCCGCCTCGGTCTCGAAGCCCAGCACCTGCGTGTCGAGGCAGATGCGCGCCCCGTTGAGCGCCGCGCTCTCCGCGTAGGCCACCGTCGCCTGGTAGGGCGAGACCACGCCGGCGGAGGGCAGGAAGAGCGCCCCGTGCTGCTCCTCCAGGAGCTCGGGCTCCTCGCACGCGACCTTGGCGCGGCTCCAGAACTCCCAGCCGTCGATGCCGTTGGCCTTGGCCCGCCGCGCCGCCACCGGGCGCAGCAGGTGCGAGAGCGGCGAGGAGAAGAGGATGAGCGAGCCCGGCCGGCGCAGCTCGAGCCCGAGGTCCCGCGCGTCGTCGGTCCACAGCCGGTTCCCGCGCACGTTGTAGCGGGCCTTGAGCGTCCCGGGCCGGGCCGCGAACCCGTCGTGGATCATCCCGTCGTTGCGGCCGCTGGTGTGCATGGCCACGTCGGACTGCTTCTCCAGCACCGCCACCGTGAGCGCGTGCCGGGTCACCTCGCGAGCGATCGACGCGCCGACGATGCCACCCCCGACGATCGCCACGTCGAAGCGGGCGCCCTCGAGCGCCCCGTCCTGCAGCGTCGGCGGGAGTGGGCGCTCGGCCGCGACGCCGGCGACCCCGACGTCGTTGACCACGCCTTTGTAGCCGTGCCCCACGGCGGCGAACCCGGCGTCGACCCGGGCCTGCCAGGTCGCCACCTCGCCCTCGAGGACCACCGACGCGCGGTGCTCGCGCGCCTCGACCTGTTCCAGGCCGGCCCGAGCCAGCGCCCGGCGCACCTGGGCGAGCGGGGTCATCGCCCAGCTCCCTTCGGCAGCGACCGACGCAGCGCCTGCTCGCCGTACCGGAGGATCTCGCCCATGGCCTGCGCTGCGGACACGGCGTCGCGTTCGCGGATCTCCTCGACGAGCCTGCGGTGCATGGCCGGGATGGGGCCCAGCACCTCGGGCCTGCGGTAGAAGAGCCCGAGCACGCTCACGTACATCGGCCGGAACGAGTTGAGCAGCAGCGGGTAGACGTCGTTGCCGCTGCAGAGCGCCACCTGGTGGTGGAAGTCGAAGTCCACCCGGGCGATCTCCTCGGGCGCGAGCCCTGCGAAGCCCTCCTCGCGCGCCAGCACCGCCTCCAGCTCCCCGAGCTGGGCCGCGGTCCGCCGCAGCGCAGCGAGCCGCGCGGTCTCGGTCTCGAAGAAGACGCGGACCTCCAGCACGTCGTCGAGGAGGCGCCGGGTCAGCGTGCGGTCGTTCCAGGTGAAGTTGAACAGCGAGGTCAGAAGCTCCACCGAGCCCTGGCGCCGGTAGTCGTTCACGAAGGCGCCGTGGCGCGGGACCATGCGCACCAGGCCCTTGGCCGCCAGCTCGAGCAGCCCCTCGTGCACCACCGGGCGGCTCACCTTCAGGGAGGCCGCCAGGTCGCGCTCCGCGGGCAGCTTCTCGCCCGGGCGGAAGCGCCCCGAGAGGATGAGCCCCTCGAAGCGGGCGATGAACTCGTCCTTGAGGCGGGTCGCGCGCAGCGGCTCCAGCGCCGTGTCGGGAGCGGTCGGGGGCCGGCTCTCGCTGGGACGGGACGGGGCGGTGCGGTTCATGGTCGGACCTCGGCGCCTGCTGGCTGGTGGTAATACCACCAGCACTCTGCGCCCCCGCGCGCCGGGACGCAACCTGCGTGAGGGACGACCCGGATTGACGCTCCCCGAGGCTCGGACTAACAGCGGGGCCCCTCGCTCGGAGCCCCCGGATGCCCTACGACCTGAAGTCCGTCACCGCCCAGCGCCTCGCCGGACTGCCGTTGCGGGTGGCCGCCGCGCTGTTCGACAACCCGGTGACGAGCCTCGTGCTGGGGCCCCAGCTCATGTCCCAGACCGGGATCGTGGCCTGGCGGCAGCAGACCCTCGAGGAGGCGCCGTCGGTCACCCCGCCGCTGCCTCGACCCGGCATGCCCGCAGCCCCGGCGCCGTCGGTCGACCTGCAGCTGCAGGAGCGGCTCGCGGCGGCCAGCCAGCCCCGTGGCTTCGCCTTCGAGTCCGTCGCCGACCTCGCCAGGGCCTTCCGCGAGCACCGCGCCACGCCGACACAGGTCGCGGAGCGGGCGCTGGCAGCCGTGCGCCTGCACGACGAGCGCACGCCGCGGATGCGGTCCCTGGTCGCCTTCCGGGAGGACGAGGTCCTGCGCCAGGCCCGGGAGAGCACCCTGCGGCTCGAGCGCGGCGAGGGGCGCGGTCCGCTGGAGGGCGTCCCGGTGGCGGTGAAGGACGAGCTGGACGTCGCTGGGTTCCCGACCACGGTGGGTACTCGCTTCTTGGGCCAGGAGCCTGCAACGGCCGACGCCAGCGTCGTGGCCCGGCTGCGAGCCGCGGGCGCGGTGATCCTCGGCAAGGCCAACATGTTCGAGATCGGCATCGACACCACCGGCCACAACCCGCACCACGGCACCCCCCGCAACCCCTACGGCGTCGATCGCTACCCCGGCGGCTCGTCGAGCGGCAGCGCGGCCGCGGTCGCCCAGGGGCTCTGCCCGCTCGCGCTCGGGGCCGACGGCGGCGGGTCCATCCGGATCCCCGCGGCGCTCTGCGGCGTCACGGGGCTCAAGCCCACCTTCGGCCGCGTGAGCGAGCACGGCGCGGCCCCGCTGTGCTGGAGCGTGGCGCACGTGGGCCCCATCGGCGCGACGGTCTCCGACGTGGCGTTGGGGTACGCGGCCATCGCGGGCCCGGACCCGCGCGACCCGAACAGCCTGCTGCAGCCGCCGCCGCTGTTCGGCGCACTCGACGACCTCGATCTCCGTGGCGTGCGGCTGGGCGTCTTCACCCCGTGGCTCGAGCACGCGGACCCGGAGGTGGTGGCCTGCGTGCGCCGCACGCTCGAGTCGCTCGCCGCCGCGGGCGCGACGCTCGTGGAGGTCGACCTCCCCAACCTGGAGCACGCGCGGCTCTCGCACGCGGTCACCATCCTCACGGAGATGGCCACGGCGATGGACCCGCACCTCGGGGAGCACCGGACCGACTTCGGGCTCTCGGTACGGCTGAACCTGGCGATGGCGCGCGCGCTGACCTCCCGCGACTACGTCCGCGCGCAGCAGGGGCGCACCCGCGCGACCCGCTCGTTCGAGCGGGTGCTGGCCGACGTGCACGCGGTGGTCACCCCCACCACCGCCTGCACCGCGCCCCTCCTGCGGCCCGACGCCGTCGCCCTGGGAGAGAGCGACCTCGACGTGACCAGCCGGCTCATGCGCTTCGTCTTCCCCTCGAACCTGACCGGCCACCCCGCCCTCTCGGTGCCGTGCGGGTACGACGCGCAGGGGCTGCCGGTGGGGCTGCAGTTCATCGGCCGGGCGTGGGACGAGCTGACGCTGCTGCGGCTCGGCCTGCAGGTGGAGCGGCGCACCGAGCGGCGGGAACCCGTCGTCCACGCGCACTTGCTCGCGAGATAGATAGACGGCGGCGGTCGCCCTCACGGCGCGGATCTGCGAGAACGAGCCATGCGCTCCGTCCTCCTCGCCCTCGCCACGCTGCTCCCGTCGCTCGCGGTCGCCGCCGAGCACCACGTCTCGCCCACCGGCACTGCGTCCGGCACCGGGAGCGCTTCCTCTCCCTGGAGCCTCGCGCACGCCTGCACGCACCCCGCGGCCGTGAAGCCTGGAGACACGGTCTGGCTGCACGACGGCACCTACTCCGGCGCGTTCGCCTGCGCGCTGAAGGGCACGAGCGGGCAACCCATCACCGTCCGCGGCGCCCCCGGCGAGTGGGCGCGCATCGACGGCCGCGGCGCCACGGCGAACACCCTGGACCTCAACGGCGAGTGGGCCATCTACCGGGACTTCGAGGTGACCAACACCGACCCCTCGCGGTCCGGCAGCCGCGCCGGGGGCCTCAACGTCTACGGCAGCCACGTGAAGGCGGTGAACCTCGTGGTCCACGACACCGGGGGCAACGGCTTCTGGTCCTCCGCCGTCGACTCCGAGGTCTACGGCTGCATCGTCTTCCACAACGGCTACGACGCCTCCGACCGCGGCCACGGGCACGGGCTCTACACGCAGAACGCGACCGGCACCAAGACCATCGCCGAGAACGTCCTCTTCGGCGGCTACAGCTTCGGCATCCACGCGTACACCGAGGGCGGCGCCATCCAGGGCTTCGACCTCGTGGGCAACGTCCTCTTCAACGCCGGGGTCGCCTCCTCGGTCTCCGGCCACAAGGACGACTGCCTGGTGGGCGGCCTCAAGCCGGCCGACCGCATCGCCCTGCGCGAGAACCTGGTGTGGGCCATCGGCGGGGACACGCGGGCCGTGCAGCTCGGCTACAGCGTGGCCAACCAGTCCGTGATGCTGAGCGACAACTACTTCATCGGAGCGCTGAAGTTCGCGCAGCCCTGGAGCTCCATCACCCTCGAGGGGAACACGCTGTGCACGGTCACCGGCGTCGCCACCGCGAGCTACCCCGACAACACCTACCTGACCAAGGACCCGACCGCGCCCAGAGTCTTCGTGCGGCCGAACAAGTACGAGCCGGGGCGCGCCCACGTGGTCGTCTACAACTGGACCCGCGCGGCGACCGTGGCGGTGGACCCGTCCTCGGTGCTCGCCCCCGGCGCGCGCTACGAGCTGCGCAACGCCCAGGACGTGCTCGCAGCCCCGGTGCTCTCGGGGACGTGGACCGGCGGTGCGCTCCAGGTGCCGACGACGGGGCTCGTGCCTGCGCAGCCCATCGGCTCGCCGGGGAGCTACGACCTCGCGGACCAGACGGGGACCCTCTTCAACGTGTTCCTGCTCACCTCGACCGCAGGAGCTGCCGGAGCCGATGCAGGCGTGGCCATGGACTCCGGGGCCGCAGCGGGACGGGACGCGGCAGCGCTCGACAGCGGACGGGAGCGCGACACCGGCGGCCTTTCGTCACCCGACGCTGAAGCGCCCGCCTCGGATGCCGGCCACGGCGATCCAGCCGACGCCGGACCCTCCACACCAGGCGATGGAGGCGCCCTCTCGACCGATGCCGGAGAACCTGACCCGATCGCGACGAGCGGCTGCGGCTGTGCTGGCGCCAGCGGACCACCGACCTTGCTGGTCGCCGTCGCGCTCGCCGCGCTCCAGAGGCGGCGACGCCCCTACCAACCCTGACGGGGAGGGAAACCTTCAGCCGACCTCCGAATCGGATGATTGAACGCACTCCGCTCCGGAGCACCCCATGTCCTTCCCGGCGACGCTTCGCGCAGCCTCGGCTGCGCTCCTGCTCATCCCTGCATTCCCCGCCTTCGCGGACGAGGCCGCTCCTGACGGCGCCACGACGCCCGCTGCAGACTCCTCGGCACCAGAGGTGCAGGAATCGGTCCCCGCCCCCGCTGCCGAAGCGGCGACCCCGGTCCCCGCAGCCGAGCCCGCCTCGGCTCCCTGGTACCGCATCCGTCCGCAGCTCGAGCTCGGGTTCCTCGCCGTGCTCTCCCACCGGATCCAGTTCGGCAAGCAGGGCACCTACTTCGACCTCGGCAAGGACGGCGGCCAGGACAACCTGTTCTTCGTCTGGCGCGCGAGCGTGGAGGCCGAGCTGGGCCGACAGCACCTGGTCACGTTCTTGTACCAGCCGCTCGACCTGAACACCTCGGTGCAGCTGAAGAACGACCTGCAGGTGGACGAAGCCCGGTTCGCCGCTGGGACCCCGCTGCAGATGCGCTACGGCTTCCCGTTCTACCGCCTCAGCTACATGTACGACCTGTTCGAGGACGACCGCCGCGAGCTCGCCATCGGCGTCTCGGTGCAGATCCGCAACGCGACCATCGCCTTCGAAGCAGGCGGCGGGGAGCAGCTCAAGTCGTACCGGGACATCGGCATCGTCCCGCTGCTCAAGGCTCGTGGCCGCTACCAGTTCGAGAGCGGCGTGTTCCTGGGCTTCGAGGTGGACGCCATCTACGCGCCCATCAGCGGGCTCAACGGAAGCGACAACGAGGTGGTCGGCTCGCTCGTGGACGGGAGCCTGCGCGCGGGAGTGAAGCTGCCCTACCGCAGCGAGGTCTTCCTCAACGTCCGCTACCTCGGCGGCGGCGCGACCGGACAGAGCGACCCCGAGGAGTTCTCGGACGGGTACACGAGGAACTGGCTGCACTTCCTCACCGTCTCGCTGGGGGCCACCGTGGCCACGTTCTGAGGTTGGCCGCGGCCGCAGCCCTTCGCGGCCCTGGCGCCATGAATGGCGCGCGGAGCGCCCCTCGACACCCCGCGGTGCCGGTGCTTCTCTGCACCCATGGACTCCCGCAACTTCCTGCTCATGGCCATCCCCGCAGCGGTCTCGCGGCTCGGTGGGGTGCTGACTCCAGCTTCGAAGCCCAGCCGCCGGGAACCCCGGCAGCCATGCCCGTCACCCGGAGCACGGCCCATGGCTCGCGGGCTGGGAGCGCTGCGCCTGGTGGCAGGCCTGGCAGCGCTGGGTCTGGTGGCATGCGGCGGGTCGTCGACGGAACAGATGGCGGTGGTCCGTGCGACGTTCCCGGCCCAGGCCGGGCGCGCGCTCGGAGACTCGACCCGGGGCTTCGTGCAGAGGAACGGCGCCTTCTCTCCACGACCGGCGCCCGAAACAGACTCCGTGCGCGCTGCCGAGGCTGCGCTGGCCGACCGCGCGCTCGGAATCCGCCTGCCGTTGAAGGGCGCAGGGACCATTCGCTTCGAACTCCAGGGATTCACCCTGGGGGTGACCGAGATCGGTGCGGGTGGGGTCGGCACTCTCGATGGCTCGGTGGTCGCATACCCGCGCCGCGGGGGCATGAGCTTCTGGAGCGCCGTCGCAGAGGGCTACGAGGAGTGGCTCCTGTTCACACAGGTCACCCAGGATCTGGTCGCGCAGTGGAGGGTCGAGGGCGGCTCCCTGCGTCAAGCAGGTGAGGGCGTCGAGGTGCTGGATGCCCGCGGGCGGGCGCGACTGCGAGTCACGGCACCCGCCGCGTTCGAAGCAGGCGGTGCAGCCGTGCGGGCCTGGCTCACAGTCGAAGCAGGGCTCCTCACCCTCCACACCAGCGGGCGGGGACGAGTGCTGGTCGACCCGCTGTGGACCACGACGGGCGCGCTCGCGACCGGGCGAATGGCGCACACCGCGACGCAGCTGCCTTCGGGAAAGGTGCTGGTGGTCGGTGGTGTCGGCGCCGGGGTCCTCGCCAGCGCCGAGGTCTTCGACCCGGCGCTGGGGACCTTCACGACCACGGGCTCGCTCGCGACCGCGCGGCACTACCACACCGCCACGCTGCTCCCCTCGGGCCAGGTCCTGGTCGCAGGCGGGTATGGCAGCAGCGGCCCCCTCACCTCCGCGGAGGTCTACGACCCATCCACGGGGACCTTCACGGCCACCGCAGGTCCGCTCGCCCAGGCCCGCTACGAACACACCGCGACCCTGCTCCCCTCTGGTCAGGTGCTCGTTGCGGGTGGGCAGGGGACGGCACTCCTCGCTTCGGCGGAACTCTACGATCCGGACTCGAGGACCTTTGGCGCCACCGTGGGAACGATGGTGAACGCGCGGGGCTACCACACCGCCACGCTCCTCCCTTCCGGGATGGTGCTCCTCGCCGGCGGTGCCGGGACCACCGCGGAGCTGTATGACCCGGCAACCGGGACCTTCGCAGCGACCTGGGGCTCGCTCGGGCAGCCCCGCGCCGAGCACGCCGCGACCCTCTTGCCCTCGGGGAAGGTCCTGCTCGCGGGAGGTCGGGGACCGACCGCCAGCGCCGAGCTGTACGACCCGGCGACCCAGACGTTCAGCTCCACCGGGCCGCTGACCACCGCGCGCAACACGCCCACCGCGACGCTGCTCGCTTCCGGAAAGGTGCTGGTCGCCGGGGGAGCCGGCAGCGCTGGCGCCCTGGCGACAACGGAGATCTACGACCCCGCGACGGGCAGCTTCACTCCCGCGGCGGCCATGGCGACCTCGCG
>CAZAIE010000224.1:0-8836 GCA_964485035.1 uncultured Myxococcaceae bacterium
GCACCCCTTCGAGTCGGCGGCGAAGAGCGAGAGCCTCGGCACCGGGGCGGTGCGCTGCTTGCGCAGGGTCTCAGTCACGCTCGCCGACTCGAAGGGGTGCTGGCCGGTGAGCATCTCGAAGAGCACCAGCCCCAGCGCGTAGACGTCCACGCGCAGGTCCAGGTCCTCGCCCTCGGCCTGCTCCGGGGCCATGTAGCGCGGCGTGCCGCAGACCATGCCCGGGGCGGTGAGGCGCGCGCCCGCGTCGGCCAGGTGGGCCAGCCCGAAGTCCAGGACCTTGGCGTGCCACCCGCGCAGCGAGCGCATGAGCATCACGTTCTCGGGCTTGAGGTCCCGGTGCACGATGCCCTTCGCGTGGGCGGCGCCGAGCACGTCGCAGAGCTGCAGCGTCACGTCCAGCGCGTCCCGCGGCGCGAGGCGCCGGTCGCGGGCGAGCTGACGCTTCAGGTCCACGCCGTCCAGGAACTCCATGGAGATGAAGAGGTTGCCGTCCTCGTCCTGGCCGAAGTCGTGGAGCTGCACGGCGTGGGGGTGCAGCACCTGCGCGTACGAGCGCGCCTCGTTGCGGAAGCGCTTGGCGATCTCCGGGTCGCTCGACAGCGTTGCGTGCAGGAACTTGATGGCCACCTTCTGGCCGACGCCCAGGTGCTCCGCCTCGTAGACCACGCCCATGCCGCCCTGGCCCAGCCGGCGCAGCAGCCGGTAGCGTCCCCCCACGACCCGGCCGAGGAACGAGTCGCGGGGCGCGGCGGGCGCCGGCGGCGGCAGGACGCTCGCGCACTGCGGGCACACCCCGCTCGCGGGGAGCTCGGCGCCGCACGTCGGACAGGGGTTGGCCATGGCAGGTCCTGGACTCTAGCGAAGGCCCCCGGGGGTTCCCAGCGACGCGACGCGCGAGGCTGGTTCACTCCCGACGCAGGCGGAAGCTCCCTGCGCTCAGCTCCATGCGACGAGCCTCCGGCGCCGGCGCGCCGCGTTGCGCCTGCGGCTTGAGCGTGGCGGTGAAGCTGCCCTCGTCGTGCTCACCGTTCTCTGCGGCGAGCCGGGTGAGCGTGACCGAGCAGGTCCCCTCCCAGCGGTCCTCGTTGCTGCGCTGCCAGCGGGCCGCCTCGCAGGTGAAGGGCCCCTCGGGCTTCTCGCGGGTGAGGCGCAGGTCGAAGCTCTGCGGCTGGCCCTCCTTGCTGGCCATGAGGGTGAGCACCTTGCCGTCGTAGCTCTGCACCGAGACCAGGTGCCGGTCGAACTCCAGGTTCCAGCTCCCGTCCTGCTTCGCGTGCAGCCAGGTGACCTTGCGCTCGATGTCGCCCAGCTCGCACCACGGCGCGGAGTTGCGCTGGCGGGCCTGCATGTCCCCGACCGAGCCCCCGTGCTCCAGGTACCGCGTCATCCACCTGCGGAAGCCCTCGCAGTCCTCGTGGCGGGCGCTGGTCATGGCGAGGTCGCTGTAGACAGAAGCGAAGGCACCGCGGTTGCGCGGGGTCGGCTTGCAGGCCTGCTCCAGCTCCGCGGCGTGCGCGGCGAGGCCTTCGAGGCCCAGGTGGCGCAGCTTCTCGTGCAGCAGGGTCCCGGTCGCGACCCGGATGTCCATGTCGTCGGCGCAGCCGTCCTTCATCGCCTTGGCCCAGCGCTCGCGCTTGTCGCGGCGGTCGTCGTGCGCCGCCCCCACCAGCTTCTCGATCTGCTTCTCCACCCAGGGCGCGCGGTCGCTGGCGGGGAAGGCGTCGAGCAGGCGCTGGTAGGTGGCGATGGCCTCCTCGTCGCGCCCCAGCGAGAGCTGCATCTCCGCCTTCTCCTGGAGCCAGTGCGTGGCCTGGTGCTCGGTCTGCAGCTTCCGGGAGGCGTCGGCGTTCTTCGCCGCCGCCAGCGTGGCCTCGATGCGGCCGTCCAGGAAGCCGAGGACCGAGGTGAGCTCCTTGGGGTCCAGGTCGCCCGGGGTCGGCGCCAGGGTGAAGCCGGCGTCGCCGTCCTGGCAGCGGCCCTCGACGACGAAGCGCAGGAGCGCCCCCACCCCGTCGTCCATCCGCAGCGACATCTTGGCGTCGCGCAGCAGGTTCTGGACCTCGGCCGGCAGCTCCACCCCCAGGCTCGAGCGGCCCTGGCTGGTGAAGCGCAGCACCTCGTCCATGTAGCGCCGGTGGTTGTCCAGCCAGGCCACGACCAGCTTGCGGACCTCGGGCTCGTGGCCCGCGAGCGGCATCCGCAGCGACGAGTCGCGGGAGGTGAGGTGCGGCTTGAGCATGCGGGTGAGGACCGCGCCCCGCACCTGGCGGTAGGAGAGCAGGCGGGCCTGCTGCCGCTCGTCCAACTCGTCGAAGCGGGGGGCGGCCTTCAGCTCCTCCTCGGCGCGCCGGGCGAGCTCACGCACCGAGTCGGTCACCAGGTCCGCGCGCCGCTTCTCGTACTCCTTCAGCTTCTGCAGGATGGCCGCCTTCCTCTCGCGGGCCATGAGGAACGCCGGGGCCCGGGAGACCACCGCGGCCATCGCCTGCTGGGCCTCCTCCATCTGCCCGCGGTCCGACAGGTCGATGGCCTTGGAGTAGGCGACCAGGGTGTCCAGGTCGGGGACCTTCACCTTGCGGCGCGCCGACTGGTTCTTCACCTTCAGGTCGATGCCCAGCGTGATCTTGTCGACCAGCTCCTGCTCCAGCTCGAAGACCTTGTCCGGGTAGCCCTTCACCGAGGCCGCGGTGACCACCCGCCGCTCCTCCACGTCGATGAGGCGGGCGCTCAGGACGAAGTCGTGCCCGGAGGTGATCATCGTGCCGGTGAGCAGGTAGCGGGCGCCGACGAGCTTGCCCACCTTCACCGCGGTGGTCTGGTCGAAGGCCTTGGACGCCTGCAGCTTGAGCTCGCCCAGGACGTCCTCGAGCTTCTCGCGCTCGATGACCCGCACCCCGTCCCAGGCCACCAGGTCGGTGAGGATGAGGTCGGCCAGGCCCTTGCGCAGCACGTCGAACTCGGCCTTGCCGGTGGCGTTGTCGAAGTAGAGCACCGAGACGGCCGGGCGGGCGTCGGCGGCCCCGACGGCGCAGGCGAGCAGCAGCGCGGGTGCGAGCATGGCGGTCCTTTCGCCCGGTCCCAAGCCGCGGACCGGGCGCTGCGGGGTGCGGCTCAGGCCTTGCGGATGACGTCGGTGCCCATGAACGGACGGAGCACCTCGGGCACCACCACCGAGCCGTCGGCCTGCTGGTAGTTCTCCAGCACCGCGACCAGGGTGCGGCCCACGGCGAGGCCAGAGCCGTTCAGCGTGTGGACCAGCTGGGGCTTGTCCTTGGGCGTGGGGCGGAAGCGGATGTTGGCCCGGCGCGCCTGGAAGTCCTCGAAGTTCGAGCAGCTGGAGATCTCCCGGTAGGCCTGCTGCCCGGGGAGCCAGACCTCGAGGTCGTAGCACTTGGCGGCGCCGAACCCGAGGTCGCCGGCGCAGAGCGAGACCACGCGGTAGTGCAGCCCCAGGCGCTTGAGGATCTCCTCGGCGTCGGCGGTGAGGGCCTCGTGCTCCTCGTAGCTCTTCTCCGGGCGGGCGAACTTCACCAGCTCCACCTTCTGGAACTGGTGCTGCCGGATGAGGCCGCGGGTGTCCTTGCCGTAGCTGCCCGCCTCGCGGCGGAAGCAGGGGGTGTAGGCGCAGTACTTGATGGTGAGCTGATCGCCCTCGAGGATCTCGTCGCGGTGCAGGTTGGTGACCGGGACCTCGGCGGTGGGCACCAGGAACAGCTCCGGGTCGCCGCAGGTCTTGAAGCTGTCCTCCTCGAACTTGGGCAGCTGCCCGGTGCCGGTCATCGAGGCGCGGTTGACCAGGAACGGCGGGAGGATCTCGGTGTACCCGCGGCTGGTGTGCACCTCGAGCATGAAGTGGATGAGCGCGCGCTCCAGCTTGGCGCCCAGGCCGCGGTAGACCGCGAAGCGGGCCCCCGAGATCTTCCCGGCGCGCTCGAAGTCGATGATGCCCAGGGTCTCGCCCAGCTCCCAGTGCGCCTTGGGCGTGAACTCGTAGCTGCGCTTCTCGCCCACGGTGCGCACCACCGGGTTGTCCTCGCTCGACTTGCCGTCGGCGACCGAGTCGTGCGGGAGGTTGGGCACCGTCATGAGGATGGCATTGAGCTTGTCCTCGACGTCCTTGAGCTGGGCCTCCAGGTCCTTGGCCTTCTCCTTGAGTTCCTTGGAGAGGGGCCGCAGCTCGTTCTTGGCCTCGTCGGTGAGGGGCTGGGTGTAGCTCTTGCCGCGGACGGTCTTGGTGACCGGCTGCTTGCCCGGGGCCAGAAGCGCGTTGACGTCGGCCGTCTCCGCGCGCTGCGCCTCGATCTTCACGTTCAGCTCGCGGCGCTCCCCGAAGAGCCGCTTGAACTCGCCCAGCTCCACGGTCCCGCGGCGGCCGAGCCGTCGCACCACGTCTTCGAAGTTCTGGGCCACGTACCGGAGGTCGAGCATGCGTTCCTCAAATGCTTGAAATGACTGGAACTATTCCGAGTCAGAAAGGCGGCGTAGGATAGGCACGCCGCTTGGGTCCGGTCAACGGCGCGGGTTAACCCCGGGCCCGGCGGCGGGGTCGTAGCCATGTGCTTGCCATCGCCCAGAGGCCCGAGGAGGCCGCCGTGACGAACGCACCCGAGCGCCGGGGGCTCCTCCACGTGGTCCGGGACGGAGAGGGCCCGGACGACTGGGAGCTGCTCACCGCCCACCTGGCCGGGGACGCCCAGGCGTTCGCGACGCTGGTGCGGCGCTACGAGCGCCCGGTCTACCGGCTGGCGCTGCGGTACGCGCACGACGTGGACGAGGCCGAGGAGCTGGCCCAGAGGACCTTCCTGCGGGTGCTGGACCACGCGGCGCGCCTGAAGCCCGAGCAGCCCTTCCGGGCCTTCGTCTTCCGCGTCGCGGCGAACCTCTGCAAGAACCACATCCGCGACCGGGCCAAGCTGGTCTTCGGCGTGCCGGTGGAGGTGGCCGCGCCCGAGCACGAGAGCCTGGAGCACAAGGAGCGGCGGGTGCGGCTGCGCATGGCGCTGGGCTCGCTCCCGCTGCGGCAGCGGCAGGTGGTCTCGCTGCGCATCGACGGCGAGCTGCCCTTCGCGGAGATCGCCGAGGCCCTCGAGATCACCGAGAACAACGCCAAGGTCACCTTCCACCACGCCATGAAGCGGCTGCGCGCGACGCTGCCAGAGGAGGAGAAGTCATGACCACCTGCACCGAGTTCGTCGCCCGCCTCGCCACTCCTGGAGCCGGGCAGGACCAGGAGCTGACCGCGCACCTCGCCGGCTGCGCCGAGTGCCGGGCGCTGGCGAAGACCGCGGAGACGCTCGCCGCCACTGCGCAGACCCCTCCGCCCGAGCGGCTGGCGCACTTCGCCACCCGGACCCGCGCGGCTCTGCTGCAGCAGAAGGAGCGGTCGCAGCGGCTCTCGCCCCTGCTTGCGGGAGCGTTCGCCGTCGCCGGCGCTGCGGCGGTCGCGCTGGTCCTGGACGTGGCGATGCCCAGGCATCTACCCGCGCCCGCCGCGCCCTCCGCTCCAGCCGCCGTGGCCTCGGTCCCGGCTCCCCGCCCCCCTGCTCCGGCGGTGGACGTCGGCGAGCAGAGCGCGCTCGAGGAGCTGGCGGCAGACCTGGGGATGGAGGAGGAGGAGCTCGTGGCGCTCCTCGACGAGGCGGACGACGACGACGAAGCGATCTGAGAGGCAGCCCTGGGGAACCGCACCCGACGGTTCCCCAGCGGCCCCGGAGAGACTCACCTCTCCTTCGCGGTCAAGTCGTTGATCTCGAGCTGGATGTCCTTGACGTCGGCGGCGTCCGGCAGGACCTCCAGGTACTTCTTGAAGGCCGCGACCGCGTCCTTGTTCTTGCCCTTCTCCTTGTAGGCATAGCCCAGGAGCTTCCAGACCTCCTTCGCCTCGGGGTCCTTGTCGGTGGCCTTCACCCACCACTCGATCGCCTTGTCCAGCTTCTGCCTGTCGTTGTAGGCGCGGCCGATCTTTGCGTAGACGCTGACCAGGTCCTTCCTGATCGCCAACACCTCCTGGTACTTGGCGATGGCCTTGTCGAGCTGGTTCTGGGCGTACAGCGCGTCGGCCACGTTGAGCAGCAGCCCCTTGCGCTCCGGGTCCTGCTGCATCGCCTTCTCGAAGTAGGCGATGGCGTTGGTGCCGTCCTGCTGCTCCTGGTAGCCGCGCCCCAGGGCCTCGATCGCGTCGGTGTAGTCGGACTTGAGCTTGATGGCCTCCTGCCAGGACTCGACCGCCTCGGCGAACTTCCCGCCCTGGTAGAGGATGTTGCCGCGCCAGAGGTGGAACTCGGGCCGGGCCGACGCGCGCTCGAGGGCGCTCTTGATGGCCTCGGCCGCCTGGGTGTTCTCCCGCCGCTCGTGGTGGATGCGCGCCTTGTAGAAGTAGGCGTCCGGGCTGTACGAGTCGATGGAGAGCGCCGCCTCGACGTTGCGCAGCGCTTCGTTGAGGTTGCCCTGCTCGAGGTAGACGGCGCCCAGGCGCCAGGTGGCGACCACGTCCTTCACATCGGCGCTCTTGGCCTTCTCCAGCGCCTTGATCGCCCCGGGCAGGTCCTTCAGCTGCCACAGCAGGGTCCCGTACTGGGTGTAGAGCTGGGGCGCGTTGGGGTCGAACACGAGGACTGTCTCGTACTCCTTCCGGGCGTCCTCGAGGGCCCCCTCGCTGACCAGCACCTGCGCCAGGCCGAAGTGCGCCCCGGCGTTCTCCGGGTCCAGCTTCAGCGCCGCCAAAAACTCCGCCTTGGCCTCGGCCACCTGCGCCACCGAGAGCAGGTAGCGCCCCTGGCCCACGTGCGTCTCCGGGATGCCGGGGGCGCGCTTCAGCGCCTCGGCGAACGCCCCCTTCGCCTCCTCCGGCCGCTTGCGACGCAGGTAGAAGCTGCCCAGGTAGTACGAGGGCTCCCAGAGCTTGGGGTCGCCCTGCGCCGCGCGCTGGTAGCTGCGCTCCGCCTCCTCGCCCTTCTCGGCCTCGTCGGCCACGCGGCCGGCGAGGAAGGCCACCCGGGCGCTCCCGGGGAAGGAGCCGCCAGCGTCCGACACCAGCTTGCTGGCCGGGCCGACCTTCCCGGCGCCGAGCATCGCCCGGACCAGGCCGTCGAGGTAGTCCACCTCCTTGGGGTCGGCCTTGTACGCCGCGTCGAAGAGCTCGAGCGCGCGCGGGTATTCGTGGCGGCGAAGCAGGAAGCGGCCGTAGGCCGCGCGCGCCGAGGCGGAGTCGGGGTGCAGCTTGAGCGCGAGGTCGAACTCCTTCACCGCGTCGTCCTTCTGGCGGCGCGAAGCGTGGAGCATCGCCATGAGGTAGTGCGCGCGCGCCTGGTCGGCTGGGGAGAGGATGCGCTTGGCGTCGTCGCCGAGCGTCTTGCGCAGCACGTCCGCGGCGGCCTCGGGGGTCTCCAGCTTCTGGATCTGGATGGCGGCGATCTCCACGGCGGAGGCGAGGTGGCGGGGGTCGGCGGCCAGCGCCTTCTGGTACTGCTCGAGCGCGCCGGCGTAGTCGGGGTTCTTCTCCAGCGTCTTGGCGAGTCCCAGCCCGTGGAGCGCCTTGGCCGCCTTGTCGTTGGCGGAGAGCACCCTCTTCAGGGCCTCGGACGCCGGCTGCGACGCGCGCTCCTTCAGGTGGCTCTCGGCGAGCAGGTAGAGGAACTCCGGGTCGTCGGGGTGCCGGGTCGCGGCAGCCTCGAGCGCCGGGCGGATGGCGGCGTCCTCGCCGGTGAGTAGCAGGTAGCCCGCGCGCGCCTTCACCACCTCGGGGTGGTCCTTGGAGGAGAGCATCAGCTCCTCCATGAACTTCTTGGCCTCGGGGAGCGCCTCCGCGGCGGTGAAGAACCGGCGCTGGAGATAGAAGGTCGCCTGGCAGAAGAGGGCGCGCGACTCCACCGCGGTGCGCTTCTGCGCGAGCAGCTCGCGGGCGTCCGCCAGCGCCTGCTGGTAGCCCTCGAAGGTGTCCTCCTGCATCAGCTTCCCCGCCTGGAGGAACTTGTTGTGGGCGGCCGACCCCTTGGAGAGGTGCGGGGGGAACAGCTTGCGCCCAAAGGCGCCGTAGTGGGTCGCCTCCAGGGACGTTCCCACCACCAGGACCACCGCGACCAGCGCGCCGGCGATGATGAACGGCAGACGCTTGCGGAACTTCCGCTCCGCGGCCGCGCTGTCCACGATGGCGATGGCCGCCATGCGGTCGCCGTACAGCGCCTTCATCCGCTCCAGGGCCTGCTCGGCGGAGTTGGTCTCGGCCCCACCCACAGCCGCTTCGGGCACGGCCGCTGGCGCGGACATCCCGGGGATGCCGCCCGGACTCTCCATGAGCTTCTGGATGGCCTCGGCGAAGGCCGCCACGGAGCCGATGGGCACCCAGTTCTCGCCGTCGCTGGTGACGTCTTCGTTGCCCAAGAGCTGCCCCTCTTGGAGCATCTTCACCACCGCGGGCTGCTCGAAGGGGCCGAAGACCTTCCCGCTCTTCCGGCGGATCTGGTAGCGCAGCGACCCGGCGCGCAGCTTCTTGCCCGAGTCCTTGCCCGCGCTCGCCTCATCGATGAAGTCGAGCAGCTCCAGGTCGCCCTCGGCCGCGGGTGCCGCGGCAGGAGTCGGGCCAGAGGGCAGAGGGGCGGAGAGGTCCGCCTCCAGGTCGTCGCCGCCCGGCTTGGCGCTGAAGGGGTCGAACTCCAGCGAGTCCTCGCCCCGGGAGGGCGCAGCGGGGGAGGGAGCGGCCGGCGCGGGTGCGGCAGCAGCCGGGTCGAAGCCGAGGAAGTCCAGCTCGGACCCAGGGGCTGCGGCAGCTGGGGGCGGCGCTCCGAAGTCCACCTCCCCGAAGCCCATCGCCGGGGCCGCGGGGGGCGGCGCTCCGAAG
>CAZAIE010000225.1:0-8744 GCA_964485035.1 uncultured Myxococcaceae bacterium
GCCCCCCCGCAGCTTGCCCTCCCCGCGGAAGCCAGTCGCCGCCCCTCCCAGCAACGAGTTGAGGTCGAGTTCGTAGGTCGGCCCGTCGGCGAGCGCCAGGATTCTCTCGAGGACCAGGTCCTCGTAGGGAGCCCGCGCCAGGACTCCACGCGCGCGGGAGACCAACTCCCGTTGCCGCGCCAGCCCGTAGCCGCTCTCGACCGCCACCAGGTGGAGATACAGGCGGATGTTCCCTTCCACCGCGCTCTCCACCGAGGCAGTGGTCCCCTGGGCGCGCCGCTTCCACAGACCCAGCAGCCGGCCCGCCGCCCATTGCTGCTCGGCATCCCTCAGCCCCGGCTCGCCGTCTGCACGCGGCGAGCTCAGGAGCAAGTGCAGCTTGAGCGCCCCGAGAGCGTTCGAGTACGCCTCGTTGACTGGCGGAATGCCCCCGCTCCGGTACCCGTCAGCGTAGGTGCCGAGCCCGGCGAGGTCGTCGCGCAGCAAGGGGGCCAGCAGGCGATCGCGAACGGACATCGCGAACACCGTACGAACAGCCGAGAGCACGGCCTCGCCCTGGTACATCCCGAAGCGAAGCCCCAGCGGAGCCCCTTCCGAGGCGTGGCGCTCCATCGCCTCGAGTTGCTCACGGAGCGGAACGAGCCGCTCCATCGCCAACTCGGTCGAGTCGGACTGGGCGGCCGCAACCTGGCGGGCCTGCTCCAAGGCCTGGAGGAACTCCCGGTTGCGCAAGTAGGAGACCAGGGGAGGCAAGGTCAGGCCGAGCGCGAGCGCGAAGACCGACGCCACCGCCGAGTAGAGCGCCAACTGCCGCCGGCGCGCCTGTCGCGCACTGGGACGGAGGAGCCCCAGGTCCCCCAGCAGCAGGCTCGAGAAGAAGTCCAGGAGGAAGAAGCTCTTGCCCTCGGTGGTCGCGGGCACGGACTGCGCGACCGCGGGCAGGCCGAGCCTGCCCGCCATGGACGCCATGACCCCGTCGGCAACCGAGCCGTCCTGGCCGGCACTGGTGAAGAACACCCCGCGCACGAAAGGAGTGTCCTGGAACACGCTGTGGCCCAGCAGTTGCTCCAGCACCCCGGCCAGCGGGTCGCGCAGGGCCTGGAGCTGCTGGGGGAACAGGTAGATCGCCTCGCGGACCTCGGGGCGCCGTTCCTGGCCCATCCGCCAGATCGCCCGCTGCTCCTGGGCGCCGACGAACTCGTCCAGTCGCCGCTCCAAGGCCCGCCTGGGGGCCTCGATCGCATCGTCGTCCAGGGTGAAACCGAACACCTGCGCTCGGTCCGCCTTGCGCAGGTCCGCCAGGCTCTCGAGAAAACCCGGGAGCACGTCGGCCTTGGTCACCATGAGATAGACCGGCACCACCGCGTCCATGCGCCGGTTCAGCTCGTCGAGCCTGAGCCGCAACTGCTTGCCCAGCCCCGCGGCCTGGTCCTCCGCCAGTCCCACCAGTTCCGTCGCGCTCAGCGTCAGCACCGCGCCGTCGACCGGCGCTCCTCCACGGCTCCGGCGTACGGCGTCGAGGAAGACCAGCCACTCGGGCTGGGCCTCGCCGTCGGAGAAGTACCGACCGCTGGAGTCCACCAGCACCGCGTCGTTGCACATCCAGTAGTCGCAGACGGCCGTGGCCGCCGCTCCACGCCCGGAGGCGGACGGGGGCGGCAAGGGGAAGGCGAGTCCGGAGTTGCGCAGCGCGGTGGTCTTCCCTGCCCCGGCTGGCCCGAGCATCAGGTACCAGGGAAGCGAGAGCGCCCCACCGCCCAGCTTGGAGCTGCGAATCAACTGCAGCGACTGGTCCACCGCTCGGCGGACCGACGCCTGCACTGCCGGGTCCAGGCCACCGGGCGCGGCAGCCGCTTGGGCAGGAGCCGCGCGGGCACGCTTGCGGCGGCGCAGGAAGAACACCCCTCCGATGAGGCCAGCCACCACCAGGGTGGCCAGCATTCCCCAGAGGACACTGGCCTCCACCACGAGCACCACGACCCAGGCCATTGCCAGCAGCAGCAACGCGACGCCAATCAGAAGGGCGAGCATCGGATCTCTAGCGCTTGACCGCAGCGGTGAACGCCTCGGCGACCGCCGAGGACTGGGAGGAAAGGACCAGGCGCAGCCCCGCATAGAAGAGCAGCGAGGCCGCCAGGACCATGGCCGAGGCCATCAAGAGGGGCCCTCGCCGCGGGTCACGCGTCGTCCCGGACGCCCGGGCCAGGTGGGGCGAGAGGAGTTCGGGCGCGCCGACGGTCCGGCCCAACTCGTCGATGAGTCGCACCAACTCCAGCTCGCCTCCGCGGAACCGATACCTCCCCTGGAACCCGAGCAAGAGGCAGAGGTGGTAGACCCGAAGCACCTCTGCCCGCTGTGGGTCTGCGCGCAGCGCCTGCAGCCGCTTGAAGAAGCCCTCGCCGGCGGTGTTTTCGTTGAAGTACTGGAGTTGCAGCAACTGCCGCAGCCACCCCTGCCGGAAACCCTCCGGCTTCGCCATCGCGATCTCGTCGGCGAGCGCCACCACCGCATAGGCGATCTCCTGGCAGTCGCTCTGTACGAACCCCTGCTGTGCTGCTCGTTCGAGCAGGTCGTCCACCAGCGAGGCCATCTGCTGCCGCATCGTCTCGGCAGGAGGGAGCCGACCGTCAGGTGAGTGTCGCAATGCGATCAGTGCGTCCAGACAGTGCCGGGTCACCTCGTTGATTCGGTCCATGGCTCACTCTCCCCTCCGCATCACCGGCCGGCCACTCCCGTGCGAACCCGAGCTGCGCGTCCCGCCCGCGGCTGGAACGGCGAGGAGCTCCAGCTTCGTCTTCAAAGGTTCGAAGGGCGGGGGCAGGAAGATGGCGATGTTCCGCTCGGCCGAGATCCCCCTCCAATAGCCATCGCTCGTGGCCAGCTGGAAGTAGACGACCCCAGGCCGCAGCGGGATCTCCGACGGCGGCCGATGCGTGACGTGGACCGGCAGCCCGGGCGCCGCCGCCTGGAACAGGTCCTGGATTTCACTCCACGAGGCCACTCGGCAGAGCCGGGGCAGGATGTCAGCCACCTGCTCCTCGGGCATCGAGCACCGGACGGCGAGGATGAACTGCTTGCACCCGGCGAGCTTCTCGTCCTCGAGCGTCCCCAGGAACATCCCGTCCTTGCGAGCCTCGAGGGGCACCGTGAGGTACGCCTGTCGGGCGACTCCCCCGAGCATCGACTCGATCCGCTCTCCCAGCTCGTCGAACGTCGCGCGCAAGTTGGCGAACTGGAACTTCGGCAGCGCAGCCGGGTCTCCGTCGGCAATGAACGTACAGAGCGCACCGGCCGCCTGGACCAGCGCGAGGTAGGCCTGCAGCGGCGGCGTGTCGGGGGTGTCCACCAGGTGCTGCACCAGGGGAATCACCTGGTTCAATCCCAACAGCTGAAGTCCGCGGGCCACGTCCGACGGGCCGAACTCGACGGCGCCCGCTTCGGGTTGCCGCAGCCCCGTGACCAGGTCGCGCTGCTTCGCGACCAGAGCCGCCAGCACCTTCCGGAACCGGCTCACCAGCGCTGCAGAGGCCCCGATGCGCAGAGACGACGGAACGAAGGCTTCGTTGAGCGCGAAGGCTCCGCTCGCATCCCTCACGACCTCGGCGATCTTGAGCGCCTCGAAGTCGTCCATCGGTTCGTCCCCGAAGCGGATGCCCAGGTTGGGGTGCCCGAAGCCGACGGTGGCGGGAGCCTGGGAACTCGCCAGGTCGAGCACCGCGCGGGAGGTGACCCGGAAGCGCGTCGCCGCCGAGCCAGGGTCGTTCGAGGCTATCCCCGCGTAGTTGGCGTTCCCTTCCCGTTCCCGGGGTAGGGCCAGGAAGACGTCGAGCGTGCGCTGGGTCGGGCCGAAGTGCCCATCGATGGGCCGGGCGGGAGGCAGTTCCGCGGCTTCGGCGTCGCACGCCACCGACAGCCCGTCGGGCAGGACGCCAGCGAAGGCCTGGAGCTTCACCTGCCCGGCCTTCAGCGCCGCCGGGTCGAACTCGAGCAGCGCCACCCCCCAGGCCAGCGGGTTGGCTGCCCGGACCACCTGGAGCAGCAGCTTCTCGTGGTAGGCATCCTGCTGCTGCAGGTGCTGCGGGGCCATCAGGAGGCCCTCGGTCCAAACCACCCGGTATGGCGATCGCATCAGGTCCTCGAGGGGCGGAAACTAGGGAGCGGACTTGGCCTGGGCCTCGGTGACGCGGATCGCGTACTCCTCGACCAACAGGGACAGGCCGAGCGGCGAGAGCGCGGGCTGCTTCTCGGTGCAGACCTCGCCTGGAGAAGGGGCCAGGGTCCTGACGACCCGCCAGCCGAGACCGTCCGGTCGCCGAACCAGTGCAACGACCGCGACGTGACTGACGCCCGGCTTCTGCAGGAGCGTCCGGACCATCTTCTCGGACGGTGAGAGGGTGATCTCCTCGGAGGCGACCAGGTCCTCCTGGAGGACGTTCTTCGAGTCCTTCCACAGATCCGAGAACGAAGCGCTCTCCAGCCGCGCGGCGTCCTTGAGTTGATAGAGGACCAGCGTCGTGGGCAGCGGGCGTCCCCGCTCGTCGGGGTTGAGTCGCGGAGAGCCAGCGATCTGGAGCTGGATGGTCCTCGGCTCGCAGGGAACAAGCGCAGGTGCACACCCCGCGGCAAGCATGCATGACAAGACGTGCGCCCACCCTGTTCGCGACAAGTTCTGCCTCCTCAATGCTGTCGGAATGGTCTTTGCGGACACTTACCTTGCCATACCGAAGCGCAGAGCGGCAACAACAAGAGCGAGACCAGCTCGGCCGCTGCTTCCGCCCGCAAGGCCTCACTTCGCCCGGCTTGCATCACTCCAGAGACGGAAGAACCGAAAATCCTCCCGGGAGCCCGAACCGAGGACCCGGGCGGTGACTTCCTCGTGCTTCCCTTTCGCGGCGAACTCAGGCTCCTGGCCTCCGAGCGCCGCCTGGGCGGCGGGGCTGAAGAAGAAGGTGGCCAGCACCCCGTCGTTGGCGATGCCGAGAAACACGGGAACGATGGCCTTCCTGATGTCCGCGATGAGCTTCTGGTCCGCGTCGGAGAGCGTCGCTCTCTGGGCAGCGTCTGAATAGGCGATGCCCTTCTGGAAGTTGACGCTCGACCTCCCCTCCTTGTCGCGGTAGCAGCTGAACTGCTTGGGACTCTGGACGACCTTCTTGGTGTCTGGAAGCGAGCCGAAATCCTTGTGCCCCACCCGGTTGACGATCACCTGGGCGACGCCACGCTGCGCCCGCTCCGAGCGTCCGTAGGCTTCGCCGCAGACGCAGGCGAGGAACCACTTGAACTCCTCCACCCGCTCCGGCGGAACCTCGAACTCCCGGACCGGGATGCGCCCCGAGGCGGTGGCGTCCACCCAGTTCGAGCTGACCCCCGGGGCCTGGTACCAGGGAGCGTAGGAGCCGTGGAACGAGGGAACGAGTGCCCCCGAGCCGGGACCGCTGTCGGGGGTGGCAGGGGTGTAGGTGGCGACTTCGATGAAGGGCAGCTGACGGTCGTGCCGCGAGAATCGGGCTGCCGGGAAGCGCAGCTCCGCGAACACCACGCGTCGTTCGAACTGGACGAGCGCCTGCTCGGTCGTCAGCCGATCGAGAGTCAGGAGAGTCCCGCAGAACTGGCCGTTTTGCACGAGCAGCTCGCCCACTACCGCCGGTCCCTCCTCAGAGACCCCTTCCCCACATTTCGATATCAGGAAGTCGTGGAGGCGCATCACCGGGGAGGAGGGCTCGGCCTGAACGAACGTGAAGGTCTCGACCTCCATGGGAAAGGAGAATCCCTCGTCGAAGCCCGTGAACGAGCCTCGGGCCCGAAGCGCGTTCGCCCCTGCATCCCATTCCAGCGTGAAGTCCCCGAGTCCGGGGCGCGTCATCTCGCACAGCGGTCGCGGAGGCACGTGGATGGGCTGCGTTGCCGTGGCTCCGGCGGGAGGGAGGATCTCGACCTCGTAGAAGAAGTGGTGCCGGCCGTCCGGCGAAGGCTCCGCCCCGAAGCAGAACGCGGGCGCATCGCAGTCAGCAACCAGCCGGCTGCCGACCAGCCAGCGCACGGCCTTCGGCTCCTCGTCCGTGCGCGTCCACTCGAGCAGGGGCCCGCTCTGGACCGTGCCTTCGATCCTCGTCACGGGTGCGCCGTCGGCATCCACCAGGGCTTCGAAGAGCGTGACCTTCATCCGGGACTGCTTGAAGTCGGGTCCGAACTCGGGAACCAGCTCGACCTCCGCCCCGGCTCCCAGTCGAGGCAGGGCCTCGGAGGAGGCGGGCCCCGAAGTGGAAGCAGCAGGCCCCGCGGCCTCACCGCCCGCACCACCTCGGCCGCGGGGCATCCGACGCACCCGAAGCGCGGCGGGGAGGTCGAACTCGATCCCCGAAGCGTCGGCACGGCACTCCACCGCCTCAGCACCCAGCAACTCCGGCCGCAGGACGTAGCCCAGCTTGCCCACCCCTGCGAGACCGAATTCGAAAGCGTTGACCTCGAGGGCCTTCTTTCCTTCCTTCTGGACCAGCTTGTACGCCCCGCCGTCCTTCACCAGGAGCGTCGGGCGGGGATGCGACAGGCTGCGCGAGTCTGTGCCGACGACGACCTTCCATTCCAGAGTGCAACCCAATTCGTCCGGCAGCCCCCGGGCCTTGCCCTTGAGTTCGTGCTTCCATTCCGTCTTGTCGAACGCTGGGGCAGGCTCCGGGGTCAACTCGATTCGGGGAGCCGCGACGAAGCGAATGACGCCATGAGTGCCAAGCGACAGCACGGTGGGAGTTGTCTCGTTGCTCACACTGAACCTCGAGGTCGGTGGCCAGGCGCCAACTCGTCTACCCAGGCTGCAGCGCCGGCCAGGCTACGGCGAGAAGCGTCAGCACAATGAGCATGACTCCAGTCAAAGGTACGGACATGAGCACGAAGGCCAGCACGTGCCCAGCCCAGCGTGCGGCCATTCGTAGGCGCAGGAACTGGTGAAGGAGCATCGACTGCACCCCCAGCACCAACGCGAGCACCGCATCTATCCTCAGCAAGAAGCCCCCCTCCCACAGCCGAACGCCCCAGACGACACCACAGAGCACCGCGAACACCACACAGGCCAACCCCTCCACCCACCGCCAAGCGACACCGGGCCTTCGCGTGCGCTCGAGGACCAGCGCCAGCCCCAACAGGAGCGCCGCGTAGGTCCCGACCAACCAGAGGAAGTCCGCGAACGGGAACGAGCCGTATCGGGTCCTCCACGCCTCGGAGACCGACGGCCGAGCGTCGACGGCGCCCACCGACGGCGCGGCATTGGCGGAGACCGACGGCGGAGCGTTGGCGGACGGCGGAACGTCGGCGGTCGCCACGCCCTCAGGCTCCTCAGGCTGCCTCACGCGAAAGGCGAGCTCCGAGACGGCCAGGTCCTGCCACTTGCTGCCCGGATGGACCGAGTCCACTACCAGCTTCACCCACTCCACTCTCCTCAAAGCGAATGGAAACTCGATCATGCCCCGCTGATCGGCACCGAAGCGCAGCACCTCCTCCGAGCCATCGGAGAACACCAGGCGGGCGACCTCGACCCGGTTGTTCAAGAGGAATTCATCCCCGAAACGATCCTGGCGCTGGAAGCCGTTGGCGACCTCGACGCCCTCCAGGTCCACCTCTGCGGGGAACAGCACCATCACCCACTCCCCCACGCCGCCCTGCTTGGAGGCCGGCTGCCAACTCGTCGTCAGATCCCCATCGAGAAGGTTCTGGACGCGGAAGCTGTATTCCCCTGCCCCCTGGACGGTCGACGAGGCAGCAATGTGGCGGATTTCGGCGTGGTGCCCAGGAGATCGATGCTCACCGCTGGTCCCCTGGCCGGGTCCCGTCGCGAGAGCCTCCCGCAGGAGGGCGGACCAGGGTCCGGGCTCGAGTCCCTTCAGGAATGCGTTGAGCCACTTCCTTCGTTCTGGGTCCTCCTCCCGCGCCAATTCGAAGAACTCGTCGTGGAAGCGCTCGAGGACTTCCTCGTTTGACTCCGTAAAGAGTCGCTCGACCTCGGAGAGTGAGAGCTCAGACCCTGCGTCGGCCTCGAAACTGGAACCGCTCCACACCAACTGCACCCGCTTCTGGCGCTCGAAGAGCACTTGCTCCACGCCGGAAGAGGGGTTGGTTTCGTACTTCGCCGAGACCGTGATGTTGACCCACGGAACTCCGGACACGAACCCTGAGTCGACAGTCGTCGAGAACTCCCGATCCAACGACGACCAACCGGCAATGTGTGCGCTCTTCTGGTACCTGAGCACCTCAGGGAGGCCCTCGCTGAGGTCGACCCACACCTCGTAACGACGGGAGGCGCCAGTCCCCCCACCTCCGAAAAGGTTGATCGCGAGCCAACTCCGGGTCCCGATCCGCACCATGTGCGGAGAGGGGGGGAAGCGGTTCCTCGGAAGGGCAATGGCACCCAGGAAATCCCAGCTACCGGATGCGTCTGCTGGACAGAACACCATCACCTGGTAGTCGTCCGCCTGGGTAAGCTCGAGGCTCGCGCAGGACACGTCGTCGTACTCTTGGAGTTCGACGGCACAGCCCTCACTCCCGAAGAATCCCTCCCGCGGCTCGAGACCGAGCTGTTTCCAGAGCTGGCGAAAGGGGCAGCCCTTCTGCCGGAGAAGCGCGACCGCCTCGGACGGGCTGAGTTCCGAGGTCGCGGCCCCCGCTTGGACCGGGGCGACCACGAACACCGTCAGGGCCGCTGTCTGGCGTCAACTACTCTTCCCCATCAGCGACAACTATTTCTCCCCATCCCG
>CAZAIE010000226.1:0-5581 GCA_964485035.1 uncultured Myxococcaceae bacterium
GCCCATGGCCTATCTGGTCGCGCCGCCGGTGGAGGCGATGGTCGCGGTGGACCACGCGCTCAAGTCCACCGACGTCCGGCTCGCCCGCTTCTTCGGCCCGCCGACGGCGACCAACTACGCGTGCGCCTGGCTCGCTGGCGAGCTTCCGGCGGTCGAAGCCGCTGCACGCGCCTTCGCCGAGGCCATCGTGGAGGTCAGCGACCACCCGCTCGCCGCGGCGACCCGGCCGGCACGCGAGCGCAGGTAGAATCCCGGGAATGCGCCCGGTCCTCGTCATCTTCGCTCTCTGCTCCGCACTCGGCTCGCCGGTCTTCGCTGCCCAGAAGCCCCGCCCGAACGCACTCGAGGCCGCCCTGCTCGAGGACGCCGCGGACCGCAAGCTCGACCGCTTCTCCCTCCTCGACGCCGCGCTCATCGCCAGCGGGGTGCGCGAGCAGCTCGAACTCGAGGCCTACGGGAACCGCCTGCGCGCTGCACTGCGCGCCGTCGAGCGAGACCTCGAGGGGCGGCCGCCGGCCCAGGCAGGGAAGGTGGTGCTGCAGCGGCTGCACGCAGGGGCAGGCGGCAGGCATCTGCTGAAGAAGTACGAGACGCACGCCACCACGCTGCTCGACGTGCTCGACGACGGGCGCTTCAACTGCGTCTCGGCGACGGTCCTCTACGTCCTGGCGGCGCGAGACCTCGGCCTGGACGCCCGCGGGGTGCTGCTGCCCTCCCACGCGCGCGCCGACCTCGTCGTCCAGGGCAAGCGGCACCTCGTGGAGACCACCAGCCCCCAGGGTTTCGATGCCACGCCCGAGACCGCCCGCGAGGTCCAGCGGCGCTTCCGCCAGCAGCTCAAGGAGGGCGCGGTGGACCTCTACGCCGACGAGCGGGGCGTGGAGGTGGACGACCTGGCGCTGCTCGGCGTCGTCTACACGAACCTCTCTGTGGCCGCCAAGCGTGGAGGCGACCTCGCCCGCGCCGAGGCGCTCGATTCCGCCGCGGACCTGCTGGTGGCGCCCTCGGCCCGCCCGCTGCTCCGCCAGGTGCGCGCTTCGACGCTGGGCGAGATGGCCATCCTCGCGCTGCAGGAGGCGCGGCTCGCCGACGCGGTCGACCTCGCCTACCAGGCGGCGCAGCTCGTCCCCAGCGGCAAGGACGCGGAGCTGGCGCGGCACAACCTCAAGGCCATCGCCCAGCGGCGGCTCGACGAGCTGGCCGCGGAGGGCGCCGAGGAGGGCGTGCTGCTGGGCATGTCCAGCCGCTTCGTGGAGTTCCCCGCGCTGCAGACCGAGCTGCGCTCCCGCGCGTGGAACCTCATCGCGCCGATGCGCACGAAGCAGGGCGACACCGAGGGCGCCGCGGTGGCGGCCCGCGAGGCCATGCGGCTCGGTTCGGGGACGAAGCACGACCGGGTGCTGACGCACAACCTCGCGGTCGCCGAGATCAACCGGCTCATCGAGCTGGGCAAGACCGACCCGGAGAAGGCCTGGGCCGACTGGCAGCGCCTGGAGGTCCCGGACGAGCTCTCGACCCAGCGCCGCCAACTGGGGGGCAACCTCGCTGCCTCACGCGCGGAGCGGGCGCTGAAGGCAGTGCGCTGCGTCGAGGTCGATCAGTGGGTGCAGGAGTGGACGGCGCTGAACCCGAACCCCCAGGGCGAGAAGCTGCGCGCGGCGTGCCGGAACGAGGAGGGGCTGCGCCGCTGGAAGGCAAAGGAGTGGAGCGCCGCGGCCCCCCTGTTCCGCGAGGCGATGCGGTTGAACCCCGAAGAGCCGGCCTTCAAGAACAACCTCGTCGGTGCCCTGCAGAACCAGGCCAACGGCCTGCTGCAGGCGAAGCGGTGCCGCGAGGCGCTGGCGATCGTCGAGGACGGCCTCTCGCTCGCGCCGGGAGAGGAGTTCTTCCTCAAGGCCCGCGAGTTCTGCGAGTCGCAGCGCCGGTAGTCAGCGGCGCGAGTCGAGGTCCTGCCACTCGGCCCAGAGGCGCTCGACCAGGCCCACCGCGGCCTCCAGCTCGGCCTTGAGGCCCGCGACCTCTCCGCCGCGGCTGCGGTACAGCTCCGGGTCCGCGAGGCGCGCCTCCACCTCGGCCTTCTTCGCCTCCGCAGCCTCGATCTCCGCCTCGATGTTCACGAAGCGCATCGACTCCGCGTAGGTCAGCCCCTTCTTCTCCTTCACCGCCTTGGGCTTGGGGGCGGCCTTCGGGGCTGGCGCCTCGCGCGAAGGGGGCGGCCGCTGGCGCAGGTAGCTCTCGTGGTTCCCGGCGTAGCGCACCACCCGGCCCTCGCCCTCGAAGGCGAGCACCGAGGTCGCGACCTTGTCCAGGAAGTAGCGGTCGTGGGTCACCAGGACGAGCGAGCCGTCGAAGTCGAGCAGCAGGTCCTCGAGCACCTCCAGGGTGACGATGTCGAGGTCGTTGGTCGGCTCGTCGAGCACCAGGAGGTTCGCGCCCTGCAGGAAGAGGCGCGCCAGGAGCAGCCGGTTCTTCTCCCCGCCCGAGAGCGCCCCGACCTTCAGCTTCTGCATCGGCACCGGGAAGAGCAGGTCGGTGAGGTAGTCCTTGAGCTGCACCACCCGCCCGCCGACCTCGATCACCTCGCGGTCGCTCGCCGCCTCGTAGACGGTCTGCTCCAGGTCGAGGTTGGCGCGGGTCTGGTCGAAGTAGGCGATCTTGGTGTGCTTGCCGCGGACGATGTCCCCGCCGGTGCATCGCTCCTCGCCCAGCAAGAGGCGCACCAGCGTGGTCTTTCCCACGCCGTTGGGCCCGATGACGCCCATGCGCTCGCCGCGCTGCAGGATGAACGACAGGTCGCGGATGAGCGTCCGCTCGCCGTACTTCTTGGTGACGCTCTTGAACTCCGCCACCAGGTGCCCCGAGCGGATCGGCTGGGCGACCTTGATCTCGGCGGTCTGCAGCACCTCGGGCGCCTTCTCGGCGATGAGCTTGCGCGCCGCGTCGACGCGGGACTTGCGCTTGGTCCGGCGCGCCTCGGGCCCGCGGCGCAGCCACGCCAGCTCCTGCACGATGAGCCGCTGCCGCTTGTGCTCCTTCTTCGCCTGCTCCTGCTCGCGCGTGTACTTCTGCGTCAGGTAGTCGCTGAAGTTGCCGGGGTAGTTCACCAGCTTCCCGTGCTCCAGCTCGACGATGCGCTCCGCGAGCCGGTCCAGGAAGTAGCGGTCGTGCGTCACCAGCAGGATGGCGCCCGCGAACTCGTCCAGCTCCGACTCGAGCCAGTCGATGGTCCCCACGTCGAGGTGGTTGGTCGGCTCGTCGAGCAGCAGCAGGTCCGGCTTGAGCAGCAGCACCTGCGCCAGCGCCACCCGCTTCTGGGTGCCGCCGGAGAGCTGCCCCATGGGCTTCTCCCACTCGCTCTCGGGGATGCCCAGCCGGTGCAGCATCGCCTTGGCCAGGTGGCCGGTGTCCCAGCCCCCGTAGCGCTCGATCCGCGCCGCCGCGTCCTCCAGCTTGCGCAGGAGCGCGTCGTGCTGCTCCGCCGAGCCCTCCGCCATGGCGTGGGAGAGCTCGTGGTGCTCGGCGATGGCCTCCGCGAGCCGGCCCTGCGGCTGGAAGAGCGTCTCGGCGATCGTCGCCGTGTCCGGGAAGCGCGGCTCCTGCGGCAGGTAGGCGAACACCGAGCCGCGCCGCTTCTCGAGCAGCCCCGAGTCGGCCGCGCGCAGCCCCGCCGCGATGTGCAGCAGCGTCGACTTGCCGGAGCCGTTCACCCCGACCAGGCCCACGCACTCCCCCTCTTCGACGACGAGGTCGAGCCCGTCGAAGAGCACCCGGGCGCCGAGCGCCACCCTCAGTCCACTGGATCTCCAGAGCGTCACGGGGCAGCGGTGTAGCAGACCCGGCCGCTTCCTGCAGGGCTTTCGCGCGCCGCCGCGGGTTCTCCGCTACTCTCCCGGCGTGCCCCGCGTCGTCGCCGCCGTCCTCGTTCTCTCGACCCTCCTCGCCGCGGCCGCCGCCGCACGGGCCGAGGCCCCCCCGGCCTCCGACGCACCGCGCTCCGGGTCTGTCCTGGCGACTGGCGCGGCGCTGTTCCCCGGCATCCTCGTTCCTGGCGTGGGCCAGTTCGTGCTCGGGGAGACCGAGGCGGGCAAGCGCTTCCTCGTGCTCGACGCCGTGGGCCTGGGCCTCATCGGCGTGGGCTTCGGTGGCCTCGCTGCCAGCGGCGGGGCCGATCGCGTGGCGGCGCTCTGCCTCGTGCCCGCGGTCACCGGCATCGCGCTGCTCTCCGTCGCCGTGCTCACCGACGTCATCGGCTCCGCGCACGGGACGGCGCCGTGGCCCATGCCCTGGGAGCCCAAGGGTTCTCTCGCGCTGCGGCTGGGCTACACCGGGCTCGCCTTCTCCAAGGTCGACTTCCACCACGGGCTCGGGCTCGAGGCCGAGTGGCGACGGGGCGGGTTCTCGCTCACGCCGTCCGGGATGCTCGACCCGTCACTCTCGTTCTACGGGCTGGGGCTCGCGGCGGACTACGTGATGTGGTCTGCGTCCGGCGACCCGGTGACGCGGATTGGCCTCGGGCTCTCGGTGACCCACCACCGCTTCCGGTTCGATCGCTTCTCGGAGACCTCGGGCGAGCTGCACGGCGAGCTGCGCCTGAACCTGCGCCACCTCACCCCGACGATGCAGAACGCGTATGCGCTGGCGCGCTTCGGAGCGGGGGCGGAGGTCTTCGCGTACGACGGCGTGCCCACCGACGGGAGCGACCTCTCGCCGCTGCTCATCCTGGAGATCGGCGGTGGAATCCAGGTGAGCGAGCGGGTGAACCTGGAGTTGGTCTACCGCAACCGCAAGGACCAACTCCCCGGAGGCGTGATCTTCCCGGGGTACTTCGACTCGTACCTCGGCTTCTTCGAGGCCCGGGGCCGCGTGGCCCTGGCCGACCGCTGGGCGGTGCTCGCGGGCGTGCGCTGGGGGAATGGACTGCTGCCATGGATCTCGCTCGAGTCGCAGCTCTTCTAGGCCTCGTGCTCGCCGCGGGGTGCCTCGACGCCACTGGCGTGCGGACGCGCCGCGACTTCGAGGAGACCGGCGCCGTCGAACTTGCGACCCTTGGCGCCCGCATCGATCAGGGCGTCGCGGTCCCGCTCGACGAGGAGCGGGCAGGGCAGTGGCTCCGGTTCCGGGCCAACGCGCCCGAGGTGGAGCTGCGGTTCACCTCGCGGTCGGGCGCGGAGGAGTGGGTGAACGTCCTCGTGGACAACGTCCATGCCGGCTCCGAGGTGGGCGTTCCAGCGCGCGACGTGGAGCGCGGCGTCAAGCGGCTCAGCTTCGGCGTGCCGGTTCCTGCGAGTGGCGAGGCGGTGGTGAAGGTCGGCCGCGCGGCGCTGCGCGACCCGGTGCGCTTCCGCTTCGCGTGGGTCGGCGACGTGCAGGGGGGCCTCGACAACTTCGCGCGGCTGCGCGAGCACGTGAACCGCGATCCGCTGGTGGAGTTCGTGGTCTTCGCCGGGGACCTCACGCAGGGCGGCTCCGCGGACGAGACCCGCGACTTCGTGGCCGCCGCGGACCAGCTCGGGCGGCCCTGGTACGCGGTCTTCGGCAACCACGAGACGAGCTGGGGACACGGCATCGAGTTCCAGCAGCA
>CAZAIE010000226.1:5591-8730 GCA_964485035.1 uncultured Myxococcaceae bacterium
AGCAGCAGGTGGGGCGGCTCAACGTCGCGTTCGACTACCGAGGGGCGCGGTTCGTGCTCGTGGACAGCGCGTCGGCGACGCTGGATGAGCGCGTCTGGGACCTGCTGCGCGGCCAGCTCGCAGGGACGGAGCCCAAGACGCGCCTGGTGGCCATGCACGTGCCCCCGCTGGACCCGGAGGGGCTGCGAGACGCTGGGTTTGCGAGCCGCTCCGAGGGGGCGAAGGTGCTCTCCCTGCTCTCGCAGGGTGGGACCGACCTGATGCTCCACGGGCACCTGCACACGCTGCGGTTCGGCGGCAACGCGGGGATCGACTCGGTGATCTCCGGCAACGGCGGCGTGGGCATCTCGGACCAGCTGGACGGTGTCGGGATGCACTACCTCGCCATCGACGTGGACCCGTCCGGGGAGCGGTGCGACGTGGGGGTGGTGCGGGTGGAGTAGGTCCCCCGGTCGTGGGGGCCGAGCCGCCCACCTGGGGCGAGTCCGGTCCGCTGGCCAACCGTATGTATCGGTGAGCCGACGACGATCGCGACTTCCCGGGGGAGAGGCCATGATGCACCACCATTCGATCGACGAGCTGGTCGAAGAGCAGGTCCATCGCTGGCAGCTGGAGCAGCGTCGTCGTGCGGAGGCGGCCGAGAAGCACCACCCCAAGCCGATGATCACCTTCTCCCGGCAGCACGGGTCGGGCGGTGCGGAGCTTGCGCAGCACCTCGCCGAGCGCCTCGGGTACACGTTCTGGCACAAGGAAATCCTGCACGAGATCGCCACCAACTCGGCGAAGTCCGAGAGGCTGGTGGCCTCCTTCGACGAGCGCCGCCGCAGCGTCATCGCGGAGCTGGTCGCCAACCTGGTGCTCGCCAACCGCGCACAGTCCGACTACGTCCGGGGACTCGCGAAGGTGCTGCACGCCATTGCCACCCACGGCGGCGCGGTCATCGTCGGGCGCGGCGCGCAGTACCTGCTCGACCCCGCCTCGGTGCTGAGGGTCCTGGTCGTGGCGCCCCTCGAGGTCCGGGTGAAGAACCTGATCGCCGCGGGCCACTCCGAGGTGGAGGCGCGCAAGACGGCGGCAGCCATCGACCACGAGCGCGCCGAGTTCATCCGCAGCACCTTCCATCACCACGCGGAGGACGTGCTCGACTACGACCTCGTCCTCAACCTGGGACACCTCCCGAAGGACCGCGCCCTTGACGTGGTGCTGGCGGCGCTCAGGGCGCGATTCGGCGACTCGCTGTAGCGGACGGACCCCCCAAGCCGACGGCCGCGCCCACGAGCGTGCCCGTTATCTTGGGGGTGGCAGCAGGCCCGGGGGGGCGCAGATGAAGAGCAAGGGCTCGCTCGGCGGGGACGCTCCGGCGCGCACTGCGGCCCAGGAGGGACTCCCGGGGCAGATCGTCGAGGCCATCCTGCAGATCGTCGCGGTCGAGGCGGAGGCCCAGGCGCTCGTCGCCGCCGAGACGGAGCGGGCGGAGGCGCTGGTGACCGCGGCGAGGGGGGAGGCCCGGGAGCTCGTCGCCAAGGCGCGCGAGCAGGCGCAGGCGGAGGGCGAGGCGCTCGTCTCGTCGGCGCACGTTGCTGCAGCGCAGGAGCGGGCAGCCAGGCTGGAGGTCGAGCGGGCCGCGATGGCGCGCCTGGTCGTCGCGGGACCTGCCCAAAGCCGTGCGGTGGAGGTCGTCGTCCGCTGCGTGCTGGGCCTCGACGAGGACGAGGGCGAGCCATGATCGCCGCTCGAGACCCCGACTACTTCGCGGCGCGCCTCTGTGGGCGGCGCGCGCAGCTCGCAGAGGGGAAGCGGCTCGAGGCGCTCTGCGCGCTCCGCTCGCCCCGTGAGCTGGGTGAGGCGCTCTTCCCGGGGGCCGGGCTGGGCACGCCGGTGGAGATCGAGCAGCGGCTGGTGGAGCAGCTCGTCGAGGAGATGTGGGAGCTCTCGGTCGGGATGTCGGGCCCGCGGGGGCTCCTGGGGCGCTGGCTGGCGATGCGCTTTCCGCTCGAGAACCTCAAGGTCGCGCTCCGGGCGCTGGCCAGCGGGAGCCCTCCCGACGTGGCGCGTCGGCTCCTCGTCCGACTCCCGGCGGGGTTCAAGGGCTTCGGCCCGGAGCTGCTCGAGGCCAGGACCCCGGAGTCCCTCGTCGCCTCTCTGCCGGAGGGCCTGCTGCGTGACTGCCTGGCGCAGGCCTACGTCGAGCATCCGGAGCGGCGCGGCGCCTTCTTCCACGAGGCGGAGCTGGACCGCTGCTTCCTCCAGGAGCTGCTGGCACGGTCGTCGAGGATGCCCCGCGAGGAGCGCCCAGTGGCGTTGTCGCTCGCGCGCCACGACGTCGCCGCCCATGACCTGCTCCTGGCAGCACGCGGGCGCTTCTTCCACCGGCTCGAGGCGGAGGACCTGGTGCGCCTGGACGTGGAGGGCTCGGCGCTCGACCTGCGGCGGTTCCGGGAGCTGCTCGAGGCGCCCGATGTCGCGAGCCTGCGCGCCCTGGCCGCCAACATCGCCGTCGACCCCGGCCCTCCCGAGCCGGACCCGGCGCAGCTCGCCGCCCTGACCAACGCGCGCCGGGCGCGCCTCGCCCAGAGCGCGTTCCGGAACGGGCGCACGGGGTTCGGCGTGCTCCTCGGGTACCTGGCGCTGCGGCGGACCGAGCTTGCGACGCTGATCACCGTCTCCGAGGGGCTCGGTCTCTCCCAGCCCATGGCTTCCGGAGAGATGCTCCGCCGCGTGACCTGGGCTCGCGGAGGCCTGGCATGACGAGCCCCGTCCGCATGGAGCGGCTCGATGCCGTCCTGCTCGCGAGCGACGCCCGGGCTGCGCTCCGCGGGTTGGGGGGGCTCGGCGCAGTGGAGTTGCTCCCGTCGGCCAGCAGTGCCCGGGCCGCGCAGGACTCGTCGTGCGCGGCCGTGCTGGGGCAGGTCGCGGCGCTGCGGAGGCGGCTGGGTGTGCTGCCTCCGACGGCCGTGCTGGAGTGCGAACTCAGCGCTGCTCGAGCCGACGTGGAGCGCGTGGCGGCGCGGATCGATGCGGCGCTCGCGCAGCGCGACGAGGCGGTCGCCGACGTTGCTAAGTGGAAGGCCGTGGACGAAGCCCTCGCGCCTTTCGCTGGACTACCTCTCCCGTCGGACCATGCGGCGGCCTTCCAGTT
>CAZAIE010000227.1:0-8717 GCA_964485035.1 uncultured Myxococcaceae bacterium
TTCTTCCCGCCCTTCAATCTCTTTCGCGTCCCCGCCCGCTGGCTGTTCCTCTTCTCGCTCTCGAGCTTCGTGGTGGTGGTCTTCAGCGGCATCGCGCGCCGGGTGCCCGGCCTGCGCTCGCCGCCCTACCCCTACGCGAAGCTGGTGGAGCTGTTCCACGCGCACTTCGACTCCCTGTGCTGGCTGGGCGCCGCGGCGCTGGGGGCGACGCTCCTCTGGGCCGGCGAGTCGGTGAAGGGCCGCGAGCGGCTGGCCACGGCGCTCGCGCTGAGCTACCTCGGAGGCTCGCTCCTCTTCTCGCTCTCCTTCCTAGTGCGCATCGCCGGGCACCTGCTGGGCAGCGAGCTTCTGATCTCCAAGGTGTTCCTCGCGTTCATCGTCACCGGGAGCGTTGGACTCATGGGCAGCGCCGGGCTCGCCGGGTGGCTGGCGTGGGAGGCATGGCGGGCCAGGCCATCCACAACCGGTTGATTCGACTGGTTTTCCCTGCGCCGTACGGACACTTCGTCCAAGCAGCACTCCCCGGGCGTTCCACCTCGTGTCTGCGTATCATGCGAGCCCGATGATCGCCCCGAGCGAGACCCTGGCGGAGCAGCGGGACGACTGGCTCGACCGCTTCCACGCGGGCGACCCGGACGTTCTGGCTGCCTGCTATCAGGACCACTTCGAAGGGGTGGAGCAGGCGATCGCCGGGCTCGTCCGCGGGGCAGACCGCGAGACGGTGATCCACGAGGTCTTCTTCCGCCTGGCGACCAGCGCGCCGTGGCGCAGCTCCTTCCAGGGCGGCTCGCTCGCCGCGTGGCTCGGCACGGTGGCCCGCAACCTCGCCCGCGACCACCTGCGCCGGCAGCGGCGCGAGGCGACGGTCCCGATCGCGGAGGCCGACGACGTTCCGGAGGCCTCGAGCGAGAGGCAGGAGGACGCCCTGCAGGCCCGCCTGCTGGTCGAACGCTTCCGCCGCGAGGTGCTGCCCGCGAAGTGGGACGGGGTGTTCGTGGCCCGCTTCCTCGAGCAGCGCGACCAGCGCGACGCCGCGGCGAGCCTGGGCATCCCGCGCACCACCCTCGCCTACCAGGAGTTCCGCATCCGCCGGCTGCTGCGCCGCTTCGTCTTGGAGGGGACCCGATGACCTCCCCGTGCACCGCCTTCCGCGACCCGATGGACCTCCACTTCGCCGGACGACTCGACCCGCGCGACGAGCGGGCGCTGCGCGAGCACCTCCCGGACTGCCCGGCCTGCCGCGACTACTACGCGCGGCACCTGCTCCTCGCCCGGCTCGATCCCCAGACGCCCACCGCGAAGGAGCGTCTCGGCCGGGGGCTCGGCTTGCGCCGGCCACAGCCGCAACGATGGGTGTGGGCGGGGGCCGTGGGGATGGCCGCAGCGGCGCTCCTCGCGGTGCTCGGCCCCCTCGTATCCGGCGACCGGGGATTCGCGTCCCGCGGAGTGGTCCCGGCCCCCTCGGCGTCCTTGAGCGTCTTCCGCATCTTGGGCGGCCGGTCCGAGCCGGTGCTCGGGGGCATCTCGGCGCGGGACGAGCTGGCCTTCGCGTACGAGAACGCGGCCGGGCGCCGTCACCTGCTGGTCTTCGCCGAGGACGCGCATGGCCACATCTACTGGTTCTTCCCGGCCTGGAGGGACGAGTCCGAAAACCCGGCGGCCATCGCCATCGAGGCCACGCGCCGTCCCACCGAGCTGCGCGAGGCCGTGCGCCATGGCTTCGACACCGACCGCATCGTCCTACGCGCAGTGTTCACCGACGAGCCGCTCCGGGTCCGCGAGGTAGAGAGCCGCCTGCGCGACGGGCGTCCGGTCGCAGACGACGCGATCGAGCGGCGCTTCGAGCTCCAGGTGGCCCCATGAGGCTGGCGCTCCCGCTGCTCGCGTGCCTGCTCGCCCTGCCCGTGCGCGCCGAGCCGCGCGCGGTCTTCGCAGTCATCGTCGGGGTGAACCAGGCGGTGGACGACGAGTTGCCCCCGCTGCGCTACGCGGACGACGACGCGGCGCGCTACCACGAGCTGTTCCGCACCCTGGGCGCGCGCACCTACCTCCTGGCCCGGCTCGACGAGAACACGGCTCGGCTGCACCCGCAGGCCCTGGCAGAGGCGGCCCTGCCGCGCGAGGCGGAGTTCCGGCGGGCCCTGCGCACCCTCGCGGCAGACGTGGAGCACGCGGCGGGCCGGGGCGTCGAGGCGGAGGTCTTCTTCGTCTACGCCGGCCACGGCAACGTCCGCGACGCGGAGGGCTACGTCAGCCTCGAGGACGCGCGCCTCACCGGCGCCGCGCTGTCCAAGGCGCTGCTCGAGGGCTCCCGCGCGTCCCGCGTACACGTGATCATCGACGCCTGCTTCTCGTACTTCCTGGCCTACGGCCGCGGCCCCGGAGGCGAGCGGCGGCCGCTGCCGGAGGGCTTCAGCCAGACGCTCCCGCTCGCGACCGACCCGCGGGTGGGCCTGTTGCTCTCGACGTCGTCGGCGCGGGAGAGCCACGAGTGGGAGGGCGTGCAGGCGGGCGTCTTCAGCCACGAGATCCGCTCGGGGCTCTTCGGCGGGGCGGACGTGGACGGCGACGGGGCGGTGAGCTACCGGGAGATCGCCTCGTTCGTCGACCGCGCCAACGCCTCCATCCCCAACGAGCGGTTCCGCCCGGAGGTCTGGGCGCGCCCACCCCGCGGCACCGAGCGGCTGGTGGACCTCTCGCCGGGGATGGGCCGGCGCCTGACGATCGACGGGGCCCACGGGGGCAGGTACCTGCTGGAGGACCACCGCGGGGTGCGGCTCGCCGACTTCCACCCGGCCCCGGGGCAGGCGGTCCGCGTGCTGCGCCCGGCGCCCCTGGGCGGACGGCTCTACCTGCGGCGCGTCGCCGACGACCAGGAGTACGCGCTGCCCACCGAGCCGGACGTGGTGGCGCTCGCGGACCTCCCATCCGAAGCGCCGAGGAGCCTGTCGCGGGGAGCGGCCCACGACGCCTTCTCACTGCTGTTCGCGCTGCCCTTCGACCACGCCCTGGTCCAGCAGTTCGTCTACCCCGAGGCGCGCCTGGTCCACCTCACCGCGAGCTGGAGCACGGCGCGCAAGGCAGGCATCGGCGTGAGCTTCGGGGCCGGCGCCCTCCTCGCCGCCGGAGGGGCGACGTCCTTCCTCCTCACGCGCGCCGAGCGCGAGCGCCCGCTCACACTGGGAAGCCACTTGGAGGCCAGCGAGCGGAACGGTCGCATCGAAGTCGGGAACGTCGTGACCGTGAGCCTGCTCTGCGTCGCAGCCGCCGCGGTCGTCACCGGCACGGTCCTGACGATCTGGCCGACCACCACGCAGGTCCAGCTCGCACCCACGCCCGGGGGCGCCGTCGCGGGAGTCTCGGGCCGGTTCTGATCCTTTCGTCCAGGACACGCTGACGATTCGTTGACGCAGTGAAAGGAACCACACATGAACCGCCCGCTCCTCGTCGCTGCCTCTGCCTGCCTCCTCGCCGCCTGCGTGACCCCCGTCGAGACCGAGGGCCGCCCGTGTCCCTGCGGCCAGGGGCTCTACTGCTGCTCCTGCAACACCTGCGCTGCGAACTCCTCGGCCTGTCCGGACGCAGGGCTGGCACTCCCGTTGGGACCGTGCGACGAGACTTCCTGCCCCAACGGCATGGTGTGCACCGCCGTCGGCCGCTGCGCCTACGTGCAGATGCAGCCGGAGCGCCCGCCGAAGGTGATGCTCGCGGTGGACACCTCGGGGTCGATGAAGTCGCGGCTCTGGGCCGAGGAGGACTGGGCCTGCTGCGCCTCCCTGACCGGAGGAAACTGCAGCGGCTACTCACCGGTGGGCGACTGCAAGTGGAACTGGCTCAAGGAGCAGATGCTCGCCCCCGGAAGGTTCCTCGACGAGCTCGACGATCAGGTCCGGTTCGGGCTCACCGTCTTTCCCGACGCGGCCTTCCCCAGCCAGCACTGCGCCCCCGGCGCGGTCCGGCTCCCCATCGCGCAGTATCCCGGAGGTGCGGTCGATGCCATCCGGGCGGAGTTCGAACGGATCGCGCCGTTCGGTGGGACCCCGATAGCCTCGGCGCTCAACGCGATAGGCCACGACAACCCCTTCACCAGAGAGGAACCCAACACCCGCCGAATCGTGGTGCTGCTCACCGACGGCTTGCCGAACTGCAACGCAGGGATTAGCCAGGCAGCGTGCGACGAGTGCTCGAACGTGAACCCGACTGGCCCGTACTGCGGCGCACCCATGCAATGCCTCGATGACGACGCGACGGTGAAACAGGTGCAGCACCTGCGCTCCACGGGCGTGACGACCCTGGTCGTCTGGTACGGTCCGGTGAGCCCAATGGCGACCCGGGTCCTGAACGCTCTCGCCGACGCCGGTGGCCGCCCGATGCCCGGCGACGTCCGCTACCTCGCGGTCGGGGCGGACGGGGACCTCACGCCGGTGTTCAACCAGATCAAGACCGAGCTGACGCGGTGCCTGTTCCCGCTCCAGGCCACAGTCCAGAAGGAGGAGGACCTGACCCTGCGCCTGCGCGCCCACAGCGGCGAGGAGGGAGAGCTGAAACGGGGAGAGGACTGGAACTACCTGCTGGTCGATGGCCAGCCCGCGGTCGAGGTGTTCGGGGTTGCGTGCCAGACCATCCAGCACGCGCCCCGCGACGCCTACGAGCTCGACATCCTCCTCGCGACGGCGATGTGACCCTCAGCCAGCGAGCAGCCGGGAGGCCTCCTTCGCGTGGTAGGTGAGGATGAGGTCGGCGCCGGCGCGCCGGATGGACGTGAGGATCTCCATCATCACGCGGTCGCCGTCGAGCCAGCCGTTCTGCGCCGCCGCCTTCACCATCGCGTACTCGCCGGAGACGTTGTACGCGGCCACCGGCACCCGGGCGATCTCCCGCGCCGCGCGAATCACATCCAGGTAGGCCAGCGCCGGCTTCACCATCACCATGTCCGCCCCCTCCGCCAGGTCGAGCTCGATCTCGCGGAGGGCCTCGCGCACGTTCGCGGGGTCCATCTGGTAGCCGCGGCGGTCGCCGAACTGCGGCGCGCTCTGGGCCGCGTCGCGAAACGGTCCGTAGAAGCCCGAGGCGTACTTCGCGCTGTACGCCATGATCGGCAGACCCTCGAAGCCCGCCTGGTCCAGCCCCTTGCGGATGGCCCCCACTCGCCCGTCCATCATGTCCGAGGGCGCGAGGATGTCCGCCCCGGCCTCCGCGCAGCTCACCGCCATCCGCGTCAGCAGCTCCAGCGAGGGGTCGTTCAGCACCTCGCCCTTCGGCGAGACCAGGCCGCAGTGACCGTGGCTGGTGTACTCGCAGAGGCAGACGTCGGCGACGACCTGCATGTCCGGCACCACGTCCTTCACCGCGCGGATCGCCCGCTGCACGATGCCGTCCTTCTCGTAGGCCCCGCTGCCCTGCTCGTCCTTGTGCGCGGGGATGCCGAAAAGGATCACCGAGGGCACGCCCAGGCTCCACGCCTCCATGCACTCGGTGACGATGTTCTCCACCGACTGCTGGAACACGCCGGGCATCGAGCGCACCGGGTTCTTCACCCCTTTCCCCTCCACAACGAAGAGCGGGTAGATGAAGTCGGTCGGCGCCAGCTCGGTCTCGCGAACCATGGTCCTGAGAGCGACGTTGCGGCGCAGACGGCGGGGGCGATCGACGGGGAAGGCCATGGGGTCCTCACTGTTCAGGTCGGGTGCTCGAAGGCGCAGATTCTAGTCGCGGAGTGCCGCCTGCGCCGCTCGTTCCAAGCCCCTCCCGTTGACGGATGTTCGGGAGACGACGACCGCGGTACCTTCGCGCCGCTTTCCTGGAGGCTCCCCATGCTGGCTTCAAGCGACATCGGACAGGGACGCCCCGCAAACGGCCGCTGAAGAGCTTCACCCGCTCCCTCGCGCCGCACGTCGGGCCGCTCATCACGCCTGGGACCATCCGGTCCCGGCATGGCAGCCACCGATCCGTCCTCGATGAGAGGACCGCGCCCCGCCCTCCTCGGCGAGGCGCCCAGGAAACCCTCACTCCATGTCTTCGCGACAGAGCCGTACCCGCTCGCCCCAAGGGCGCGCGGCGCAGTCCTTCCGCCGTGAGCGCCTCGAGACCGTCGTCCTCGAGGAACTGCGCTTCATCTTCAGGGACGACGTCACCCACCCCGCGCTCGCAGGGCTGCGACTCCTGTCCCTCGAACTCTCACCAGACGGGAGCCGCGCGCGGGTCGCCTACGCGGCCCCCGACTCAGGCGGCGGCGAGACGGTCACCGCACGAGCAACCACCGACGCGCTGGAGAACGCTTCGGGCTTCGTGCGGGCGCGGCTCGCCCAGGCGCTGAGCCTGAAGCGCCTCCCGCGGCTGGGCTTCGCGTTCGTGGGCCTGGTCCCCCACGACGACTGTCCCGTCCTCGAAGGAGGTGAGCCATGAACCGCATCGAAGAGCCGGGCCACGCCCCGCTCCACGTCTGGGCGCCCGACCTGCCGGACGGGGCGCTCCGCCAGCTCCGGACCGTCGCGGCGGAGCCGTACCTCGTCGGCCCGGTCGCCGCGATGCCCGACGCCCACGTCGCCGAGGGGGTTTCGGTGGGCACCGTCTTCGCGACCCGGGACGTCCTCGTCCCCGCCGTCCTCGGCGGCGACCTGGGGTGCGGCATGTCCGCGCTCCACCTCGGAGTCCCCGCGGCGGCACTGTCCCGCGAAGAGCTGCAAGAGGTCCTCCGGGAGCTGACGCGCAGGCTCTCGGGCAGGAAGCGAGAGACCGGTGAAACCGCCGAGCAGGCGGTCTTCCAGGAGCCTCTCTCCACGCACAGCCTCGAGCACGAGCGCTCGAGGACCGGCGTCGCCCAGCTCGGCACGGTCGGTGGCGGCAACCACTTCCTGGAGTTCGACCGGGACATGGAGGGCGCTCTCTGGGTGCTGGTGCACTCGGGCTCGCGCGCAATCGGCGGAGCCATCGCCGCGCACCACGGGAAGGTGGCCCGGCCCGGAGACGGAGCCGTCCTTCCCCACCTCGAGGCCACGTCCGAGGCCGGCCGCGCCTTCCTGCACGATCTCGACTGGGGCCTGCGCTACGCGCGGGAGAACCGCCGGGCCGTGCTCGCCACGACCATGACCGTGCTCGAAGCCCGGCTCGGTCACCTCGAACGCATCGAGGAACTCGACGCACCCCACAACTTCCTCGCCCGGGAGCTCCACGGCGGGGAGGAGGTCTGGGTACACCGCAAGGGCGCGGCGGCGGCGGCAGTGGGCAAGAGGCTGCTGGTGCCAGGTTCGATGGGCACCGCGAGCTACGTGGTCGAGGGGCTGGGCTGCGCTGCTTCGTTCGGGTCCTGCTCCCACGGCGCAGGGCGGGTCATGTCGCGCCGCGAGGCTCGCGATCAGGTCCGGGTCGGCGAGCTGGAGCGCGCGATGCGCCGCGTGGTCTGGGACGAGCGGCTCGCGCGATCGCTGGTCGAGGAGGCTCCTGCGGTCTACCGCGACATCCGCGAGGTGCTCGCGGCGCAGGAAGATCTGATCGTCCCGCGCGTCCGGCTGGAGCCAGTGGCGGTCTTCAAGGGCACATGAAGATCGGGAGGCCTCGGGGAACCCGCCCCGAGGCCTCCGCGGTCTGCTCGCAGGGCTCCGGAAGGGGGACACGTCTCCAGGGTGGATTGCGGACGAACGCCAGGGTTCGCCGGCCCAAATGGGAAGTCCTGGGGGCCTGGTTGATTTCGGGAGTAGTTACTTAACTGACGTTAAGTAAACCCCTGCCTAGAAGTAGACACCCACCTGCACGAACAGCCCCCAGGGCGAGGCGCCGTACTCGCTGCGGAGGCCCAGGGTCGACGTGGCGTCCACGTACGCGGGGCTCCCAGTGAGCACATCCGCCATCGAGAGGGCTTGCAGCCCACGCGGATCGGGTCCCTTGCCGATGGGGACGTACGCGCCCAGCCGCAACAGCACGCTCTGCTCTGCCCAGTACTCGAGGGACGGCACGACGATCGCGCTCGGATCGGTGAGGTTCGCGATGACCGTGGCCTGCACCGAGAGCAGCTCCGTCGCCGACCAGACGGCGCCCAGACCGAGGTAGTGCCGACCCGCACCGAAGACCTCTCCCCGCGCGACCCGGCCGCTGCGGAGCTTCGACGCATACTCCCGCGCCGACTCCGCCCCGAAGCCGTTGAAGTGGTACTCGGCCATGAGCACCAGGTCCTCGAGCGGCTTCCACTCCAGCCCCGCGACCGCCCGCAGGAAGTGCTCGTCCAACGTGAGCGTCCCTTCCCCTTCAAAGCCCTTGTAGCCGAGCGTGTACGCAAGCTCCGCATGCACGCCCAGCGGCCCCAGATCGCCCGAGGTGTCGGCGCCAAAGACGACATCGCCCACGTACTTCGCCGCGGAGACCGAGACGTCGAACCCCGCAAGGTTCGCCTGGGCCCGCAGCACCCCACCCTGTGCCCAGCCTTCCTGCTGCGGCAGCCACAGCACGTCGAGCAGGCCGGTCTTCCCCAGCGGGAGCGACACGCGCACTGCATCCACGCCGCGACGGACCTCGCGGTCGAGATCCGTCGGCGAGAACGGGCTCAGCAGATCGGTCGGGTTCCAGAATCGTCCCGTGCCCCAGGACAGGATCTGCCGGCCCACCACCACCTCGCCGATGGGCAGGCTCGCCTTGAGGCTGAGCACGCCCAAATCGTGCTGCAGCAGGAGCCCGCCGCTCTTCCCAAGCACGCCGTCGAAGTCGACCAGCCGACGCTGCGCTCC
>CAZAIE010000228.1:0-8709 GCA_964485035.1 uncultured Myxococcaceae bacterium
ACTTCTGCTTCTCGAGTCGAGCCAGCGCCTCGGCGATCCTGGGGTTGTCGGGGCTCGCGAGGCGGGCGCGCTCGAGGGCTTCGCGGGCGCCGGCCTTGTCGCCCTTCTTCAGCTTCATCAGCCCCAGGTGGAAGAGCGCGCGCGGGTGCTCGGCGCGCAGTGCGAGGGCGTCGCCGTACGCAGCGACGGCCGGGTCGATGTGGCCCAGGCAGGCGTGGGCGTCGCCGAGGTGCACCGCGGTATCGGCGACCTTGGGGTCGGCGGCGCGGGCGCGGGTGAGCGTGGCCACCGCGACGTCGCAGCGACGGGCCATGAGCTGCGCGTAGCCCAGGTCGCCGAGCAGGTCCGCCTGCCCGGGCGCCGCCTCCAGCGCAGCCGCGAGCTCGGCGATGGCGTCGTCCGCCCGGCCCAGCATCAGCAGCGAGACCCCCAGCTCCTTGTGCGCCTCGGGGCGCTTGGGCTCGAGGGCGATGGCCTTGCGGTACGCGGCGGCGGCGGACGAGGGGTCGTGGTCCAGGTCGCAGGTCATGCCCAGCAGGAGCCAGGCGTCGTAGCGCTTGGGGTCCGCCTCGGTGGCGCGGGAGAGGTGGAGCTTGGCCTCGGCGAGTTGGTTCAGCCGCGAGTGGGACAGGCCGAGCAGGTAGTGGGCCAGGCCCGGCTCCTTGGGCTTGCCAGCCAGGGCCTCGGTGAGCACCTGGACCGCCTTCGCCGACTCGCCGCGGTCGGCGTATGCCTTGCCCACCTTCACCAGGTCGTCGGGCGAGTAGCCGGCCGGGGCAGCGCCGAGGACGAGCAGCAGCGACAGTGCGAGCGTCATGGTGCGGCGCAGCCTAGCAAGAAGCCGCCCCGCCCGCCCCAGCGCGATTGCCGATCCCCCAGGGACTCGACGTGGAGTGGCCTACCGATTCCAGGAGCCGGACTGGGTCGACTGGCCGGACTGGGTGTACAACCGGGGCCTCACACGAGACAGGAGGGGCCCTTGAACCGCATCGCAGGGTGGGTAGGCGTGCTGGCAGTCCTGGCGCTGGTCGGCTGTGGCGTGACGCCGGACGAGGAGCAGTCGCTGCAGTCCAGCGCCCAGGCGCTGATCGAACCGCTCCCGGAGGACGAGGGCGGCGGAGGAGGAGGAGGAGGAGGACGGACCTGGTGGCCGCAGCCCCAGGACGGCTCGAGCTACGGCTGGACTACCGGGGACGACAACGGCGACTGCCTGCTGGTCTGCACCCGGGGCAACTACAACCAGGCCTTCAAGCGCAACCTCTGCAACGCCGGCAAGAGCCCCGGCGTGGGGCACGTCTTCTACAACGGCCACTACCAGTTCTGGGGCCTCAAGTGGGACAAGATGGGCACCGGCCAGGACCACCAGGGCGTGTGCGTCACCACCCACGTCGCGGACGTCGGCGGGTCGGGCACCGCGGCCACCCGGCGCATCTTCCACGACGGCTGCACCGGCTTCCCCGACGGCAACCCGCGCAAGATGACCAAGGGCCCCAACAAGAACTGGACTCCGGCGAACTGGGGCCAGGCCTTCCACGGCGCCTGCGTGATCCACGACCTCTGCTACAAGGCCGAGCCCGCCTTCAGCGGCAAGTCGAAGAGCTACTGCGACGACCAGATGGAGGTCTACGCCAAGCAGATCTGCAACGCCTCGTACGAGTCGATCAACGGCAGCCTCTTCCAGAAGAACGACCTCAAGAAGTGCCTCGCCGAGGCCGAGAACGCGCGCTTCTGGCTCCAACTCGGCAACGACGACCACTACACCTCCTTCAACTACCCGTTCGACTGGCGACCCGCGGGCGGCCTCTGCGGCGCCGGCAAGACCTACAACGTGGTGACCAACACCTGCTCCCCGTGAGCTGAGGCGCGGGGCGATCGTCGCGGGGCTGCGGGGCCGATGCCCGCGGCCCCGCTGGCGCTCTGGCCTGGTGAACTGGGTTGCCGCCCCCCGCCCTTCCCGGCATCCTGCGCCCGTGCAAGCGCTCCCGACTGGTCTGCTCCTCCTCGCGCTCGGCGCCGTCCCCGGCTCGTTCCTCGCGGACCTTCTGGTCCCGGAGCGGGCCGTCTTCGAGCGGCGGACGCTGGCGGCCATCGCCGGGGTCTCGCTGCTCACCATCGTCGCCTACCTCTGCGCGATGGCCGGCGCGCTGCTCGCCGCCCCCTGGGTGCTGGGCGCCATGGCGCTGGCCCTGGGGGCGCTCAGGTACCGCCGCTGGCGCTGGTACCCGGCGGAAGCGCACCCCTACCGGCTGGGGGCGGGCCCCACCCTCGCCGCTGCGCTGGCCATCGCCGCCACCCTCGCCGCCTTCGCCGCGCCGCTCCTCTTGCGTCCGGTGCCTCAGGGCTGGGACCCCGCGTTCCACTCGGCGATCATCGACGGCATCCAGGGGAGCGGGGCGCTGCCCACCACCTGGGGCCCCTACGAACCGGGCGAGAAGTTCAACTACCCCGCCGCCCTGCACGCGGCCATCGCGCTGTACGCCCGGCTCTCCGGAGTCGCGCCCGACCTCGCCTTCACCCATGCCTTCCTGCTCCTCGGCGCACTGATGCTGCTGTCCCTGTTCGCGCTGGGGGTCGTCTTCGCGGGCGGCACCCGCGGCGGGGTCCTGGCGGTGCTCGTCTACGGCTTCGGCGACGCCTGGGGCACGCTGACCGGACACGCGGGCTGGGGCGGCCTGCCCAACCTCGTGGGCCTGGTGCTGATGTCCGGCTTCGTGCTCGCCGTGTCCGGCTGCCTGCGCAGCGCCGAGGCGTGGGGCTTCGGGCGCCTGCGGGGCAGCGTGCTGCTGGGAGCGCTCTTCGCCGCCGCGGCCGCGTTCACCCACCACCTCTCCTTCGCCCTGCTGGGCTTCAGCTTCGCGGTGCTGCTCGCGCTGGAGGTGGTCGCCGAGCGCCGGGTGTCGCCGGTGGGCCGCGCGGCCTTCTGGGCGCTGACCCTCGCCGTGCTCACCGCGGGGGTGCTGGTGCTGGTGCGGCCCTCCGGGCGCTTCGACCTGGCCCACGCCTTCAAGTTCGAGCGGGAGCGCATCACCGATCTGCTGAAGGCCTGGGAGGTCATGGGGCCGCTGCTGCTCCTGGGCGGCGGCTCGGGGCTCGTGCTGAGCCTGTTCACGCACCGCGAGGACGACCGGCGCGTGCTCCCGGCCTGGACCCTGGGCCTGCTCTCGTTCTGGGTGCTCTGGGACATGGTCTACCGGGCCGCGGTCTGGTGGATCGCCCACGGCCAGTGGACCGCGCTGACGCCGAGCAGGGGGCTCACCGACGCCGCGGTGCCGCTGGCGGTGTGCGCTGCGCTGCTCGTCGAGCGGGGGCTCCAGGCCGTGCGCCTGCCCCGCCTGGTGCCCTGGGCGATCGTGCTCCTCTTGGGGCTCGGACTCGGGCGGATGGCCTGGCCCGCGGTCCGGGAGCGCGTGGCGACGGCGGCTTCGGGACGAGAGTCCTTTGCCGAGGCCCGAGCGCTGTGCGCCACGGTTCGGACGCAGACACCACCCGACGCCGTGCTGTTCGCGCCCAACGCTGGCGAGGTGGGCATCTGGCTGCCCTACCTGTGCCGGCGCGAGCTGAACTACTTCCCCGACCCGGGCTACTACCAGAGCCCCTACCGCGAGGCGAAGATGCGCCTGCAGGACCCGGCCGAGTTCCTTCGGCTCATCCAGACCTCGCACCCTGGACGTCCGGTCTTCCAGGCCACGCGGGGTGGCTCGCCCTTCCCGCTGGTCACGCGGATCGGCGGCTGGAACCTCCATCGGCTGGATGCGGCACCTGCCGAGAGGCCCACGCCATGAATCGCGTCATGGGGATTCTGCTCGCACTGCTCCTGGCCGCTGCCGCTGTGGCGACCTGGCTCGCAAGGACGGGGCGGCTGCCCAGCTAAGTCCTTGATTCCTGGTCGAGCAAAATCGGAAGAGCACTGGATATTCGGCAGGTTGCCGGAGTGCGGCTGGCACGCTTCCCGCAATCCTCTATATAGGGCGGCCGGCTGGTGCCAGGTTCGACTGGCCAGGTGCCAGGTTCGGTGTCCCCAGGTGCCAGGTTCGATGTCCCCAGGTGCCAGGTTCGGTGTCCCCAGGTGCCAGGTTCGGTGTCCCCTGGTGCCAGGTTCGGTGTCCCCTGGTTCGATCGCCTACAACTCCAACGTGGTCACGAGAGCCGCACTCGCCGTCTCCCGTCCCGCGATCTGGGCCCAGGCAATCGACCGGCGTCCGAGGGCGATCCACACCTCGCCATGAATCCCAGGAACGAGCAGCCGCCCTGGGCCCTCCAGCATCGGCAGTAGCCGCAGGCCTTGCCGCAGGTCTTGGTAGGGCCCATCGAGCGCAAGGCCCGCGGGTCCCGTGCCGAGCGCCGCGTGGTCCACCAGGGGCCAGCGCTTCGCGGGGTCCTCCAGGTCGACCAGGAAGGCGCCAGCGCGGGCATGGACCCGTCCGAAGGCGACCACCGGGCCCTTCTGCATCGGCGCATCCGCACGGAACACGGCCCTCGCCTCTCCCCCCGACGCAGGCCCTCGCCAGATCTGATCGTCCTCGACCCAGTACAGCCACTCCCCGTGCCGGACCGGCGAGTTCGGACGCGCCCGCTTGGCGAAGAGCCGCTCGCTCGCCCCCCCAGCGAGCGGGACCCTCGAGAGCCCGTCCTCGGCATCGCCGTAGTACGCCCACCCCTCGTCCGCTGCCAGGCCCGGGCCCAGGAAGTGCCCCTCGGCCAGCAGCGCCGCACTCCCCGTCTCCCAGTCCACCCGGAAGACCGCCCCCGCTGCGAGGACCGCCGCGGCTCCGTCCAGGACGACGAGCGCGTCCACCTGGTCGACCGACCGAGCCCGGCCGTTGCGTCGCGGTGGCAGCTCGAGACGCACCGTGCGCTGCACCGCGCCGGTCTGGGCGTCCAGGACCACCACCGCGCCGTCCAGGCCCAAGAGCAGCCGGCCCTCGTCTGAGGTGAACGACAAGGGCAGCGACCGTCCTCCCCGGGTCCGGAGCTCGGCGAGAAGCCGTGGGGCCCGCTCTCCAGGAAAGCAGAGCTGGTCGAGCTGCTCCTTCGTCCCGCTCTCGAACACCGCCGCGTAGCGCCTCGTCCACACCTGACGCACCTCGCGGATGGCCTCCGGCCTGCCCGCTTCCCCGAAGGCGATCTGCCCCACGAACTGCTGGGGCGTGAGCCGCTCGGCGCCATCCGGGACCCTGGTGAGCAGGTGCCAATACCGCTGCTCGGTCGGCCCTGCCCAGTCCGTCCCCGTCAGGTCGGTGTGCACCTGGCCCAGGCACAAGAGCCCCTCCACCTGCTGGCGCACGTAACGCACCGGGAGACCGCGCGCCCGGGACTCGAGCGCCCAGAGCGCGCCCACCGCGAGCAGCGGGGTCAGGTACGCGGCGAGGAGCACCGCGGCCACGGTCTTGCCCAGCGCTCCCGACGCTGCGCTGGCGCGCGCCCAGAGCTGGACCTCCACGTCGTCCAGCGCCCTATCCTCCCGCGAGCCGACGCGCTCGAGTTGCTCCTCGCGCACCAGGTTGTCGGCCTGGCAGTGCCCACACCGGACCGCGAGCTCCGCTCCCGAGGCAGTGAGCGGGGCGCCGCAGAGGAAGCAGGTCGCCGGCTCCCCGGGGGCAACCGGAGCGCTGGCGCTGCAGCCGCGCCGCAGCCTCGCCTCCCGCCGCAGCGCCAGCACCAGCCCCACCAGCAGCGCCACGCCCGACACCGCCACGCTCGCCCAGGCAGCAGGGACCCCGACCTCCTCGCCCAGCCAGCGCCCGGAGAGCAGCGCCAGGAAGCTGGTGAGCGCACAGGGGAGGACCAGGGCGGCGACCAGCACCACCCGGCGCACGCTGTCGCGCCGCGCGAACCACCGGGAGTTGCGGTGCTGGAACCGCCGCTTGTCCAGCGCCTGGAGTTGGGAGACCGCCCTTTCGAGCCGCGCCCGGTCCGCCTCTGCCGGTGGGCCCTGCCTCGCACAGTGGCGGCACCGCGCCACCTCGGGTGAGCTCAGCGCGATCTCGGCGGGGGCGGCGCAGGAAGGGCAGCGGACGACGAACATGGACGCCATTCTGCCCGGGCCGTCCCGGGCAGGTCATCCCCAGTCCCTCCCCCGGGCGAGGCGATCGGGCGGGTCACGGGCTAGTATCCTGCCCGTTCCGGTCAAGGAGGCGCGGGTGCCAGCCTCGTCGTTCGCGCGCACAGCCCAGTGGTTCAACGGCGTGGTCGCGCTGGTGCTCTCCGGCTTCTGCCTGCTCACCGTGCTCTCGGTCCGGGGCCAGCTCGGCAGCGGCACCGTGTGGATCTGCTCGGCCGCCGCGGCGGTGATGGGCACCTTCGGGGTAGTGGTCCTGCGCGCCACGCGCCGCGGCGTGCTCTTCCCGCGCATCCGCTGGTGGGGGTCGGTGGGGCTGCTCCTGGCCCTCACCGTGATCCGCCTGAGCTTCTACTTCGGCCGCTTCGGCTACGGCGGAGTGCTCAAGGACGCCTTCACCTGGGAGATCTACTTCCTCCTCATCATCTCCAGCGCCTTCTACGGCGACCGGCGGCTCACCCTCACCATGGGCGCGGGCGCGGCCGCCCTGCACGCCGCGACCCTGGTGGTGGGCGTCGCCGCCTTCGGGCTCACCCCCACCACCTCGGCGGAGGCCAACGTCGACGCCAGCCTGGTGCGCTGGAACATCGAGGTCCTGCGGTGCGGGCTCCTGGTCTGCGCGGCGCTGCTGCTCAACGTCATCCTCGGGTACCTGCACCACCTCGTCGAAGAGGTGCAGCGCTCCGAGGAGCAGGCCCGCTCGGTCCTGGAGGCCGCCACCCGGCTGCAGCCGCGCATCGCCGGCCTCATCGCCCCCATCACCGACACCGCGCTGCGCTTCGCCGACCGGGCCACCACCCAGGCCAGCGCCTCCCGGCAGATCGGCGCGACCGCGGCGTCGCTGGCCCAGGGCTTCGCCGGCACCGCCACCAACGCCGCCGAGGCCCGCCAGCTCGCCGCCCGCACCCGCGCCGACTCCGAGGAGAGCAGCCGGCGCCTCGGGGCCGTCCGCCAGAGGTTCCAGTCCGCCACCGAGCGCGCGGACCAGGCGCAGCAGGCCACCGAGGCGCTGCTGCGGGCGGTGGACGACACCGACCAGATCAACGCCACCATCCGCGACATCGCCGACAGCCTGCGCTACCTCTCGCTCAACGCCTCGCTCGAGGCGGCCAAGGCGGGCGACCAGGGCCACGGCTTCGCGGTGGTCGCCGAGGAGACCCGCAGGCTGGTGGAGCAGACCGGCCGCGACCTGGCGCGGAGCCGCGCGCTGCTGGAGTCCATCCGCGGACAGGTGGGCACCATCTCCACCCAGGCTGGCGAGACCGCCACCCAGTTCCGCGCCGCCTTCGAGGAGCTGTCCACCACCACCTCGCTCATCGACAGCGTCGCCGCCACCATCACCGCCAACGCCGCGCAGGTGGACGCCATCGCCTCGGTCACCGACCGCCAGGCGAGCGAGGTGCAGCAGGTCTCCACCGCCCTCACCGACCTCGACCGCTCCGCCGCGGCGCTGCACGACGCCTCGGCGACCCTGCTCGACGGGGTCTCCCGCATCGCCGACGCCCACCGCGAGCTGCAGCAGGTGCTCGGCCAGGACCGCCCGGAGGGCTCATGACCCGACTCGCTGCTCTCGTGCTCACCCTGGCGCTCCTCTCTCCAGCCGCCCGGGCCGCGCCGGCCGTCCAGACCGACGCGCCGCGAACCACCACCCGCGTGCCGGTGCTGCTGCTGGCCGAGTCCACCCCGCTGAAGGTCGTCCTGGTCGCCGGGGTGCACCAGCGGCACGTCTACAACGCCAGCCGGTCCGCGCTCTTCGACGGCCTCTACGCCGACGCGGGCATCGACGCGCTGATCTCCCCGTCCAGCCTGGGCGGGCGCGTGCAGCTCGAGTGGCTGCCGCTGGCGGTGCTGCAGCTCAAGCTCTCCCACTCGGTGCTCTGGTACACCGGCTTCCCGCGCGGCGTGGGCCACGGCCTCACCTTCGAGACCCGCGACACGCCCTTCGGCTCCGCAGCCTGGACGGAGCGCTCGGGCACCGAGGAGCGGCTCACGGTGCAGCGCTCGGTGGCCACGGCGACGCTGCGCGGCAAGTTCTGGCGCTTCTCCGCGCTGAGCGAGACGGAGGTCGCGCTCTGGCACGTGCCCTCGGGCCTGCCGGGCTACTGGTACGAGTCGGTCTACGACCTTTTGGTCGCCCGCGCCCGCGCCGACCTGACGGTGATGAACCGCACGCTCGTGCTCTTCGAGGCCCTGCGCACGGAGGGAGGTCTCACGCTCTCGGCCGGACCGGTGAACGAATACGTGCACGCCATCGACGCCGGGCTCTCGCGCGACCGGCTGGGCGTGGCCCTGGTCTTCACCCCCTCCACCGACCTCTTGGGCGCCCGGGCCCCGACCGCAGTGGTGATGGCCGGCGGCACGCTCACCCACCCCAGCCGCTCCGGGGAGATCTTCTTCCAGCTCGCCCTCTCCGGCGCCTGGGAGTTCTAGTCAACCCACCACGGATTGGACTCACGCCATGAGCAACCAGGCACGCTTCGACGCCCTCGCCGCGGAGTGGGACACCAACCCCACCCGCCTGGAGCTGGGCAACGCCGTCGCCAGCGCGATCCTCTCCGCCGTCCCTCCCGACGGTTTGCGCGTGCTGGACTTCGGCGCCGGCACCGGGCTGGTCTCGCTCCGCGTCGCCTCCCGGGCGCGCGAGGTGGTCG
>CAZAIE010000229.1:0-8692 GCA_964485035.1 uncultured Myxococcaceae bacterium
AGGGAGAGGAGGCGTGCGCACCCTTCTTCGCGCAGGTCTACGAGCAGGAGCGGGAGCGGCTGCGTGAGCTGGTCCGCGAGCAGGAGCACCTCTCGCCGGAGGGAACGGCCGCGCTCTTCTCGGAGGTGGACCGGCTGGTGCGCACGGTGGTCCTGCCCGCGTACCTGCGCCTCACCGTCCGCTTCACCCCGCGCGAGCGCAACGACTTCTTCCTCTCGCGCGACGGGCTGCACACGCTCGAACGAGTCGGCTGGAGCGTGGCCGGGGTGGCGCTGGGCGCGTTCTTCGTCTGGGCGAGGTTTCTGCCGCTCTGGAGCCGCGAGGCGGTCATCCCGGCGATGGTGGTGGGGGGCCTGCTCTTCCCCAACCTGCGCCGCTACCTGTCGTTACGGAGGTACGAGCGCGAGCTGAACAGGCTGGTCCTGCAGGCGAACCGCGAGGTGGGACGCATCGACGTCGCCTACCTGCTCGGCGAGCACCGCGAGGCGCAGCAGCCAGTGGTGTCGGCCCCGGAGACCGCGGCCGAGTCGGACCCGACGAAGTCCAAGGGGAGGGTGCACTGATGGTCCAGATCGCAGGAAAGTCGGCCTCGCTGCGCAGGCTCGGGGGCGCCTTCACGCGCCTCCTGGTGCTGGTCGGCGCGTTGCTGTTCGGGTTCGTGCTCTTCCTCGGGTCCTGCACGGCTCGGGTGGACCCTGGCGAGTTCGGGGTGCAGCAGCACCGCTTCGGGGCCAAGACCGGGGTCGGCGACGAGGCGTACGGCCCGGGGGTCTACTTCGTGGGGCCGGGGACCACGATGCACACCTTCCCCCGCGAGATCCACGTGCTGGAGGCCACCTCCGAGAAGCTCGACGCGCGCAAGAAGGCCGACCCGGCGCGGGTGGACGCCTACTTCGCCGAGCGGGACGCTACCCTGGGCGTTGCCACCTTCCACACCGTGGACGCGCTCAACGTGCAGACCTCGGACGGCTACTCGGTGACCGCCGACGTGACCCTGCTCTACGCCATCAAGGACCCGGTGAAGATCGCCCGGGAGTTCGGCTGGGGCTCGCTGTACGTCGAGTCCTTCGCCATCAACACCTTCCGCAACGGCGTGCTCGCCAACCTGGGGAAGATGAACGCCGAGTCCTTCTACAACGAGGAGGTGCGCATCGCCGCGTTGAAGGAGTCCGAGGACTACCTGCGCCTGCGCTTCGAGGAGCGCGGCCTCAGGGTCGAGAAGCTGCTCTTGCGCAGCTACTACTACCAGGACACCTACGAGAAATCGCTGCACGACAAGAAGGTGGCCGTGCAGCTCGCCGAGAAGAACCGCAAGGAGAGCCACGTCAACGACGAGCGCGCCAAGCTCCAGCAGATCGAGTCGAAGGGCAACGCCTCCATCACCATCGCCGAGTCCGAGGTCCAAGCGAAGATCGCCAAGGTGAAGGCCGAGGCCGACCTCTACTCCTCCCAGGTGCGCGCCAACGCGGACAAGGAGGTGGGGCTCGCCAACGCCGAGGCGAAGCGCCTCAAGGCCGACGCCCTCAACAAGGCCGGTGGCCGCTACGTGGTGGCGCTGGAGACTGCGAAGATCTTCGACAACATCCAGGGAGGGGTGATGACCCCCGAGCAGTACATCGCCTTCGTGCGCAACTCCTGGGCGCTGCTCGGCCTGTCGCCGGGAGCTGCGGCGCCGGCGGGCGGAGGTGCGCCATGAACCGCGCCCTCCTCCCCTGCTGCGTCCTGCTCGCCGCCGCGCTCACCGGCTGCCGCGGCACCCACTCCACCGAGGTCGGCGTCCGCACCTGCCTGTGGGGGGTCTTCGAGGCCCGCGGCACCCAGCAGATCTACGAGCCCGGCGGCATCTTCATGGTGATGCCCCTGGTGAACGCCTGGCAGACGCTGCCCATCGCCCAGCAGAACCTGATGATGAACGCCAACGTCGAGGAGGGCGACATGCCCATCCCCGACGACATCACCTTCAAGACCAAGGACGGCAACAACGTCTGGATCGACGTGAACGTGATGTGGCGCATCGACCCGCAGAAGGCGGGCTCCATCGTGAACAGCGTCGGCACCTCGGCCCTCGAGATCCGCGAGCGGCTGGTGCGGCCCTTCTCGCGCTCGGTCATCCGCGACGTCTTCAACGAGATCACCAGCGAGGAGTACTACCAGGTGACGGTGAAGAACCGCATGGCCACCAAGGCCAAGGAGCAGCTCGCCGCCGAGCTCGCCCCCTACGGCATCCTGGTGGACATGCTCCAGGTGCAGCAGCACCGCTTCGACAAGGAGTACCAGGCGGCCATCAACGCACAGAAGCAGGCCGAGGCCGACGTGCAGACCCTCATCGAGCAGCAGAAGAACGCCGAGGAGGCCAAGCGCACCGAGCTGCAGGGCAAGCGCGCGGAGTGGAACCGCCGCATGGAGGACGCGCTGGGTGAGGCCGGCCGGGTGCGCAACGAGGCCGACGGCTACGCGCAGACGCAGGGCAACGCCGCCAAGGCGGTGCTGGCCCAGGCCGAGGCCGAGACCGCCGCGGTGCTCAAGGAGGCGGAGGCGCTGAGCAAGCTGGGCGGCGACGCCTACGTGAAGATGCAGCTCGCCAAGCAGTTCGCCCTGAAGCGCTTCGTGATCGTCCCGGCCACCAGCGTCTCCACCATGAACGTCAACAAGCTGGTGGACGCCATGGTCGGCGACGCGCTCACCAAGTAGCTCACTCGAGGCTCGCCAGGGCGTCGCGCTCGGCGACGAAGCGGCCTACGCCCTCGGCGATGGCCTCGGCGAGCGCCTTCTGCCGCGCCGGGTCCTTGAGGAGCTTCTCGTCGTCCGGGTTGGACAGGAACGCGGTCTCGACGAGGACCGACGGCATGCGCACGCCCAGCAGCACGTAGAAGAGCGCCTGCTTCACCCCCAGGTCGCGGGCCTTGGACTTGGGGGTGCTCGAGGCCTCCACCAGCTCCGACTGGACCGCGCGGGCCAGCCGCACCGAGTCGGTGGTGTTCGCCTTGGTGGCCAGGTCCGCGAGGATGAACTGCAGGTCGCCCAGCTTGCGCTCGCTGGAGGCGTTCTCCCGGGCGGCCAGCCGGATGGAGTACTGGTCGCTGGTGACGTTGAGGGTGTAGGTCTCCACCCCGCGCATCTTGCGGCTCTTGTGGGCGTTGCAGTGGACGCTGACGAAGAGGTCGCCCTTGCGGCGGTTGGCGAAGCGGGCGCGGTCCTCCAGCGAGACGAACTTGTCGGAGTCGCGCACCAGCACCGCCTCGTAGCCGTCGGCCTCCAGGCGCGCCTTGAGCTTCTCGGAGATGGCCAGGGTCACGTCCTTCTCGTAGGTCCCGCCGGGGCCGATGGCGCCCACGTCGTGCCCGCCGTGGCCGGGGTCGATGATCACCCGCTTCACCTTGAGCCCCACCTGGACCGAGAGCGGCACCTCGCTGCGCGCAGCGGCCTTCAGCGCCTTCACGCGCGCCGGGTCGATCTCGGCGGGCGCCGCGGGCGCGTTCTTCACCGGCAGGTCGATGGCCACCGCGTCGGCCTCGTCCTCTTCGTCCTCCTCGTCGCGCGTGGCCAGCGTTAGCCGCAGGGGCGAAGCTTCGGCCTTGGCCTCAGCCTTCGCTTCGACCTTCGCCTCGGGCTCCGCCGCTGGGCGCGCCGGCTCGGGACGCGCCTCGGGCTCCGCCTTCGCCACTCGCGGCTCAGCCCTGCGCTCGTCCTTTCCGGAGACGGCCTTGCGCGGCAGCGACGCCAGCTCCGCCCGCGCCCGCGCCTTCTGATCGCCGTTGCCGGCGGCGGCGGCCCGGAACTCGGCCTCGGCCTTCCCGGTGTCGTCCATGCGGTCGCGGTAGATGCGGCCCAGCGCCAGGTGGGCGTCGTCGGCGAGGCGGGACTTGGGGAAGCGCTCGCACAGCCGGCCGTAGGCTTCGACGGCCTCGCGCAGATCGCGCTTGGCCAGCGACACCCGGGAGAGGGCCGCGTAGAGCTCGGCCGCTTCGAAGAGCGCCTCGGCCGCCCGCGGGCTCGCCGGGTAACGCTCGGCGAGGGACTCGTACTTCTGGGCCACCCCGACCCACTGGTCGCGGAACTGCCGGCGCTTGGCGTCCTTGCGCAGGGCGGCGTGGGCCTTCTGGGCCTCGGCGAAGGCGCCGTCGGCGCGGTCGTCGGCTGCGGACGCACGCGAAGAGACCTTCTCCGACGGCCCCCGCCCCGAAGGCCGGGCCACCTTGCTCGAGGACTCCCTGACCTTGCCACCGCGCGCCTTGGCGCGGGCGAGGGTCGGCTCGGGAAGCAGGAAGGACAGCGCAAGGAGAACAACCGGCAGGGAGCGGAGCATCGCGACCTCTCTGCCGCGATGTAAGCACCCAACACACACACCCGCAATTTTTCAGCCGGCATGCGGGGTTGCGCGACTCTGCTACAGCGCCCTGCAGTGACGTAGTCGCGCGAACTGCGGCTCTGTCACCACAGCGCCTCCCAACCCATCGAAAGTTCGAGGAAAAGGCCACGGCCCACAGTTTGCTTAGACACGACGCATGACTCCCCTCCTCCTTGCCTTCCTGACCCTGGCGCAGCCCCCGCTCATCGAGGTCGCCCACGCCGCGCGGACGGGGCCCCGCGAGGCCCGCCTCACCCTGCTGCAGGCCGACCCGAGGCTGTTCGGGCTCTGCCTCGATGACGCGGGCCTCGGCCCCGAGGCGATCGAGCGGGCGCGGACCGAGGCGCTCGGGCGAACGGTCTGGCTCTACCAGGGATCGCGCCGCGTCGCTCGGGGCAGGCTGCGCACGCTCTCGACGGGGCCCTCGGCTGCGGGCCCCTGCGCGGTGGTGGCCGAGGCCGACTTCGACGCGGCAGTGCCGCTGACGGCCTCGACGGAACTACTGTGGGCCTCCGAGCGCGATTGGGGCTCGCGTCCCCGGGCGGGCGTGGCCGCGAAGTCGGTGGAGAGGGCCCGGGCCAGCCTCCCGGAGGCACTCGCGCAGGCCTGCGCCCGGCCCCTCGCCTCGCTCTCCCGCGCCACGCGGGGTGCCACGTACGTCAACCTGGTCTGCCCCGCCGAGTCGGGGGAACTCTCGCTCCTGCTCGCCGTGCCCCCGTCTGGCCGGGCGCGGCTGCTCTTGGCAGACGACGGGGAGGAGGGCCGCCTCTCGCTCCTCGAAGCCATCGAGACCGTGGCTGGCACCGCCACCCTGGCCCTGGCCCGGGACACCGGCGGAGCCCGGAGACTCGAGCTGTGGTCGAGCGATGCGCAGACGGCCGGGGCGCTGCCCACCTGGCGGCACTGAGCAGGGCTGACGCAACGGGATGGAATGGAGCCGGCTTGGCAGCGCGAGCACTGCGGGCGGACAATCCCGCGCATGGCGCTCACCGACTTCGCCCCGCTCTGGGATGACCGCTTCCGCCGTGGAGAGTTTGACCCGGAGAGACCCGACCCGGAGGTTCTTGAGTTCCTCGGTGCGCTCGGCCCGGGCGCCGGGCGCTCGCTCCTGGACGCCGGGTGCGGCACCGGCCGGCACCTGCTGCTGGCGATGGAGCGTGGCTTCCAGGTCTTCGGCGCCGACGCGAGCCGCGTGGCCCTGGACCTGCTGCGGGCGCGGCTCGCCGAGCGCAACCGCCGGGCCGAGCTGCGCGTGGCTCGCCTGGGAAGCCTCCCCTTCGACGACGGGGCGTTCGACGCGGTGCTGTGCATCGACGCCGTGCACCACGGGCGCCGGGTGGAGGTGGAGCAGGGCGTCGCCGAGCTGCTCCGGGTGCTCTCCCCCGAGGGCGCCCTGCTCTGCACGCTGGCCTCGCGCACAGGGACCGGCTGGTGCGTGGGCGAGGAGGTGGAGCCGGGGACCTACGTCCCAGCCGACGGGCCCGAGGCGGGCATCCCCTGCCACCCGTGGTCATGCGCCGAGCTGCCCTCGCTGTTCGGGACCGCGACCCTCGAGGTACGCGAGGTCGGCGCCAAGGACCGGCCCCGACTGCTCATCCACGCACGGCGCTGAGGTCAGCGCAGCAGCTCCCCATGAAGCCGGGTGAGCAGCGCGACGCGCTCCGGGCTCGCCGGCTCGAAGGGCTCGCCGCTCGGGGCTGTGGAGCCCAGCCGGGCCATCTGCCAGAGGCACTTGTAGAGCGCGTACAGCCGCACCGCCGCGTGGGCGGGAGTGCCGGGCACGACCCCGAAGGCCTCCTCCAACAGCACGGAGTAGCGCGGCGGCTCGCCGGCGAAGAGCTGGCGGAAGAGCGTGTTGCCCACCAGGTAGAGCGGGTCGCCGAAGCACAGCGTGTCGGTGTCCACCACCCCGGCGATGCCCGCGCCGTCCACGATGACGTTCTTGGTGGTGGCGTCGTCGAGGAACGCGGCCGGGGCCACGGCCCCGAGGTAGGGGCGCAGCGCGTCCAGCCGCTCGCGGGCCTGGGCCGCCACCGAGCCAGGGAACGCGGCCTGCCGGCCGAGCTCCGCCCCGAACTCGGCGAAGCGCGCCTCGAGGAAGTCCGGCCAGGAAGGGGTCCGGGCAAAGAGGAACTGCTGGTGCGTCCACGCGAAGCCGAAGCCGCTGCCCTGCCCCACCAGCGCCACCTTGCGCTGGATGCGCACCACCGCCTCGGCGATGGACCGGGCCTGCGGCTCGGAGAGCTGCGGGAGCACGTCCTCGAGGTCGCAGCCGGGCAGGCGCTCGCTCACCATCCAGGCCCAGGCGTCGCCCGGGCCGGGGAGGTGCCCCTCGAGCAGGCGGGGGACGGGGACGCCGCGGGCCGAGAGCCGCGGCACCCAGTAGAGCGCGCCCTCGATGAACCGCGCCGCCTCGGCGCGGCACAGGCGGACCACCACCTGGGCGGGCCCCACGCGGACGTCCCACACCGAGTGGACGTGGCCCTTGGGGAAGCGCGAGAGCGAGTCCGGCGCGCGCCCGAACTGGCGCTGCACCACCTCGCGGACGGCCGCCTCCAGTCGCGCGCGGTCCGGCATCGGCTCAGCCCACCTCGCTCGTGGCGCGGATCTCCTCGTCCGTGCGCAGGAGCGCGGTGAGGGTCTCCATCGAGGCGCGCCCCTCTCCGGCGGCCTGCAGGAGGGCCGCCTTGGCCGCGAGCATCATCGAGCGCAGCCCGGTCCGGTCCGCCTCGCGGGCGAGGAAGGCGTACTCGAAGAAGGCCCAGGCCCGACACTCGATGGCATGCGGGGCGATCTCCAGGAGCCGCTTCCACGCCGCCAGCTCCTCGCCCAGGGACTCCACCCGCCGCAGCCCGGCCGCGAGGTCGACCGTGGCCGACCAGGCGCGGGCGAGCTCGGTGACGGCGAAGACCGAGGCCAGCCCCAGCGTCATCGACGGCTCGCGCATGGAGCGGAACGACTCCACCGCGGGGTTGAGCAACACCACCAGCAGCCGCTCCGGGTCGAGCACGAACGGAGAGCCCTGGATGTGGCTGCGCTTTTCGATCATCTCCACGAGGATCGGCGAGCCGATCTCCATGGTGAGCACGCGCCGGGGGTCCTTGGCCTCCGACGAGTGCTCGAGGATCAGCCGCTCGCCGCGGGTCTCGAAGAAGGACATGTCGTCGAAGACCGCGAGGGTGGGGCTGGCGTAGCAGGGCACGGCCGCCGCGTGGGCCTGGAGCCGGGCCGCGTACAGCTCCGGCTTCATGCACACCCCTGCCTCGCGCTCGCTGCGGGGGATGCGCGCCCGCTTGGGCTCCCAGTGGCCGGCCTTGAAGAGACGGGCGAGCGGCGACTTCCCGATTCCCGGAGGTCCCAGGATGCAGATGCGGTTGTAGGTGGGGATGTTGGGCACGGTTGCGGACTCCTGGGCCTGTCGCCCGACGCTCGACCCTTTCACGGGCGATGCGGGATGCAGTGGCAGCTACTGGATCTCGAGGAGCTGCTCGAAGGTCTTCTGGTCGGCGGGGGGGAACTCGTAGTCGTCCAGGTCCGCGGGGGCGACCCAGCGGTGGTCGTGGACGCGCAGGTGGCGGATCTCGCCGCCGGTGATGCGGCAGCGGTACACGCGGAAGTCGATGTCGTAGTCCGGGTAGGAGTGCTGGACGTGCATCACCTGGTCGTCCACCTCGACCACGAGGTCCATCTCCTCGCGCAGCTCGCGGGCCAGCGCCTGGGCGTCGGTCTCGCCGGGCTCCACGCGCCCGCCCGGGAACTCCCAGAGCAGCGGCAGGGTGGCGGTCGGCTTGCGCTGCGTGATGAGGTACTTCCCATCGCGCTCGATCATCGCCCCGACCACGGTGATTTGCCGCCGCATGCAGCCTCCCGTCCCTTCCGGAAAAGGCCGCCATTATACACGCCCGTCCCGAGGCGACAGCGCAGCGCCCACCACCTCCGGTCCCCGACCGCCCACGGCCTTGACTCCGCCCGGCGGATCCCCTTCTCGTGTCGGCCGGGCGCCGGGAGAACCGCCGCCGTTCTGGGAGGAACCGACTTTGTCCACGTCCTTGCTGCGCTGCCTGTCCCTCGGCCTCGTGCTCCTGCTCGCCGCTTGCGGCGACTCGTCGACCTCGGCCCCCGACACCGGGCGGCAGCGCCCCGACGCCGCGGACGCCGACCTCGAGCTCCCCGCCCCCGACGGCGCACGGCCCGACACCGGCGCGCCTCCCGAGGACGCAGCGCTTGCTTCCGACGTCGGCCCCGAGCCCGGAGACGCCGCCAGTCCTGGCGAGGACGCGGCGGTCGAGGGCGAGGACGTCGGAGTCCCCGGTCCCGACGCCAGCCCCGCCGTACGCGCACTCG
>CAZAIE010000230.1:0-8663 GCA_964485035.1 uncultured Myxococcaceae bacterium
GTGCGGCGGCGCGAGCGGAGCACGAAGTCGATGGCCGCGAAGGGGTGGGGGCGGGCCCGCCGGCGGTTGAACAGGTGGACCAGGAGCGGCAGCGCGGCCAGCGCCGTGCCCCAGAGCATGGCCGGGTTGGCGAACTCGAGGCCCATCACCGCACCGGCCTGCCGTTCTCGCGGCGCCCCAGGTAGCGCAGCAGCACCCGGTCCAGCGACTCGTCGGTGCGCACCTGCTCGTAGTCGCAGTCGGCCTCGAAGCAGGAGCGGCGGGTCCCGTCGACGAACCCGGCCATCTCCTCGAGGTACGAGTCGCGGATCTCCCGGGGGTTGGCCTGGAGCGAGCGCTCGTCCTCCATGGACTGGAAGAGGGTGTGGTCCTCGAAGGGGAACTCCAGCTCGGCGGGGTCGAGCACGTGGAAGACGGAGACGTCGTTCTTGCGGACCCGGAGCTGAAGGAGCCGCGAGAGAGCGCGCGGGTCCTCGTCGAAGAGGTCGGAGAGGACGATGACCGCGGCGCGGCGGCGGGCGCGCTCGGAGAGCAGGTCGGCGGCGTCGCCCAGGTGCGTGGGGCCCTCGCCGCGCAGCCCCTCGAGCGACTGCAGGATGGCCTGGAGGTGGCCCGCGGACGACCGCGGCGGGATGTACTCGACGCTGCGCTCGCGCAGGACCATGAGCCCCACCGCGTCCTGCTGGCGGATGAGGAGGTAGGCCAGCGAGGCCGCGAGCGCGCAGGCGACGTCGAGTTTCGAGAGGTCGCCCGACCGGTAGTTCATGGAGGCCGAGGCGTCCACCGCGAGGAAGGCGCGGAGGTTGGTCTCGTGCTCGAAGCGCTTCACGTAGTACTTGTCGAACTTCCCGTAGGCCTTCCAGTCGATGTGGCGGATCTCGTCGCCCGGCGCGTACTCCTTGTGCTCGGCGAACTCGACGGACTGGCCCTGGTGCGGGCTCTTGTGCAGCCCCGAGAGCACCCCTTCCACGACCGCGCGGGCGCGCAGCTTCACCGTGGAGAGCTTTGCCAGGGCCTTGGGGTCGAGGAGCATGGGCGTTCGGGGCGCGCAGAATACGCAGCGCAAAGAAAACGGCGCAAGGAACCCGCGGCGGTGCGGCGGACTTCCGGCCAATTTTTGTGGGATGTGGCTTGGCACCTCGCGACAGTCACCTGGCCGCGAGGCGGGACGCCCTCTTCGGGGAGGGCTTGGCACTCGTCAAGTCTTCCGGCGAACGCGCACTGGGCTGAACCCGAGTCTCATAAATTCATCAAATACAGATGGTTGCGCGGTCGAAATCCGACCCTTGCGCGGGACGGGTCGCGGCACGCGAGTAGCCGACGATCGTTGGGCGGGAGATCGCCCGCTGACAGCGCAAGCAGACGCGCAGCGAGTCGCCAGGCTGCTCTGTGGCGCAGCTGACAGTCGAGGCGCGACCCACCGCCTGGTGCTGCCGGAAGGGACCTTCGGCAGGAGGACGGGGCGCGGTGGGGATCAGGGAGCTGCGCCGGTACCCTCTCCGGCCGGCTGGTGCGCCGCTGGAGGCTGGAGCAGGGCTTCCCGCACCCGCTGGCCCGTGACCGCGCTGGACCAGCGACGGCAAGCCGGGCTGCAGGAGGCGCTGGCGTGAGAGCACTCGCTGACTCTGCCGGCGAGGCATGCTATGGCGCTACCGTCAGTTGAAGCCGCTTCGCCGCCTGAAGACCTCGTGTCGAACTCCACCTTGAGCAGTCTGCGCACGCAGCGTGGCCCCATCGGACCATGCGATTGAGCGAGAAGGTGTTCCATGCCGATTCCGACCTCGTCCCGCAAACGTTCCAGGCACGACCGGATGGTCCTGGCCCTCCCGCTGCGCTCCCCTGTAGCGACTCCGCAACAGTGCGCCATTGTCCTCGGCCGGCTGGTGGGCATGGATGCAACCGGCGAGCCTCTGGTCGATTTCTCGGGCAATGACGCTGCCCGGCCCTTGGCGGCGCGCACGTGCCTCGAGATTCGGCCTGGCGACATCGGGCGGCAGGTGGCGCTGGTCTTCGTGGAGGGCGACCCCCGCCAGCCCGTCGTCACCGGCCTGCTCCGCGAGGGCACCGTGCAGCGCGAGGAGCCGTCGGCCCCGACCCGCCGCGTCTCCATCTCCATCGACGGCGAGCGGCTCTCCTTGAGCGCCTATCGCGAGGTCGTTCTGGAGTGCGGCAAGGCCAGCATCAAGATGTATCGAGACGGCCGGCTGGAGCTGAGGGGGACCGACCTGCTGAGCCGCTCGTCGGCCGTGAACCGCATCAAGGGCGGCTCGGTCAAGATCAACTGAACGCGACCAGCCATGCCCCACCCCGAGGTCGAGAACCACACGAAGTTCGCCTTCGCTCCCCAGCTCGTGGGGGACGAGGCGGGCCGCCCGTTGCTCGTGCTCGTCATCAAGGCCACCTACGACCTGCGACCGAAGGGGGTCGTCGCGCTCGCGGAACAGCAGCTACCGGTCAATGCCGATGGTGAGAGCTGGGGCAAGCCCGGCGAGTCGAGCTTCAGGTTCGAGCCGGAGGTGGCGTGGTCGAAGCCCGGCACCGACGTCGTCCTCGTCGGACATGCCTGGGCCCCGAGGACTGGCATCGGGGTCGTGGACGCCAGCTTCTCGGTGGGGTCCGCGTACCAGGTCGCGCGCGTCTTCGGAGAGCGGGTCTGGTACCGCTCGGTGGTCAACATCCGCGCGACCGATCCCCAGCCCTTCGAGAAGATTCCTCTGACCTACGAGCGCGCGTTCGGCGGCTGGGATCGAAGCGACCCCGACGAGAGCGCGCACCAGTTCGACCCGCGCAACCCCGTGGGGGTCGGCTTCCGGAACAAGAAGGCCGTCTTCGAGGAGCGGGCCCTGCTGCCGAACGTCGAGGACCCCAGCCAGCTCATGGCGACCTATCTCGACCGGCCTGAACCCGTGGGCTTCGGCTTCACCTGCCCCCACTGGCAGCCCCGCGCAGCCCTCGCTGGGACCTATGACGAGGCCTGGTCCAAGACGCGTCAGCCCCTGCTGCCGGAGGACTTCGACCGGCGATTCTTCAACGCCGCCAGCCCGGGCCTGCTCTTCCCCGGACGCCTCCGAGGTGACGAGCCGGTCCGGGGCCAGCACGTGGACAAGACCGGCGTCCTCGCCTTCGACCTCCCAGGCCAGCCGCCCCCGACGTGTCGCGTGGGCCTGAAGGGGCGCGAAGACGAGCATCGGACGACGGAGCTGGACACGGTGATCGTCGATACCGACGCCCGGCGACTCCTGCTGCTCTGGCGGACCGAGGTCGTGCTCTCGAACGGGCCTCACGACCTCACCGCGATCGAAATCTCCGCCGAGGGAGCCCGCCTGCGGAAGCCGGGCGTCCAGGGGTAAGCGATGGTGGACACCTTCAAGCAATCCATCTACCGCGAGCACCTGCAGGAGATCTCGTTCCTGCACGAGCATCGCAAGGCTGCGCTCGGCGACCCCGAGTTCAGCCTCGCCGACCTCCACGAGCTGGAGGAGCGTCTCGAGGCGCACCTGGACGGCCTGGTCATCGGGGCCGACGCAGCCTGGGCCCTCTGCCAGGAGCAGGTGGACGAGGGAGATCCCGGGGAAGTGCACGGCGCGATTCGAGTCTGCTGCCGGTGCGACAAGGCAGCTGCCGTGGTGGAGATCGCGAAGAAGGTCGACTGGGGGGACCCTGCGACGCAGGAGGGCTTCGTCGACGCGCTCAAACACGACCTCCCCTCGGCCTGGAAGGGAAACATCGGAGAGTGGCTTCCCGTCGGCGAAGGGCACCTCGGCGCGGCGCTCGCGGCGGCGGTCGGCTACAAGCGCCTGCCGCTTGGCTCGCTGCTGTGTGAAGCCGCCAGGGGCGCCCCGCCCGAGCTCGTGCCGCAGTACCTGAGGGCTCTCGGACAGCTCAGGGAGCCCGCCGCCATCACAGTCTTCCAGGAGCACCTGGGCGCCGCAGCCCACGAGGCTGGAAGGCTCGCCGCGATCGGATCGCTGAGGCTGGGAGGGCCGCGGGCGCGCGCGCAGATCGAGCAGAGCGCAGAGGCCTTCTCCTGGACGCCCATTCCGTTGGCCCTGGGTGGCAGCGGGAGCACCGGCGAGGTGCTGCCGCGGTTGGCGCGGAAGCACGGAACCCCGGAAGCCGTCATCGCCGTGGGGTTGTACGGCGACCCGCTGGGCGTGGAGACGCTGCTTGCGCTGCTCGCCAAGCCCGAGTGCGCGGAGGCGGCCGCGCTCGCGTTGCACCTGATGACCGGGGCCCCGCTCTTCGAGGACGCAGAGGTGCCCGCGGAGGCGACGCCCAGCCCAGGCCCCGAGGCCAACGAGGACACGGAAGATCCGGCCAAGAAGAAGGAACCGGACCCGAGGGACCGGCCCGACATCGTGCATCGCCTGGCACAGGCGCCCGAGCTCTGGGGCAAGTGGTGGAGAGAGAACCAGAACCAGTTCCGTTCCGGGCAGCGCTATCGCCTGGGCGAGCTGCGATCGGCCACGGTGGCGTTGGGCTGCCTGACGAGCACCCTGCTGCCGCTCGAGGTGCGGCAGTGGGTGGCGGACGAATTGTTGATCCGGGACGGCATCGACCTGATCTACGCGCCGGACATGCTCGTCTCGGTTCAAAGGAGAGCCTTGGCGGCGGCGCAGGTGGCCCCGTCGAGGGCCGGGCAGCGAAACCGCCCCGGAGCATGAGCGCGGTGAATCGGAAGGGCTGGTTTCAGCGAGGAGGTGGGTCTTGCCCGTCACAGTCGGTGTCAACTTCATGTCGGTCGTGCACGCGAGCAGCAACGGCATCTCCATTGCCTTCCCCGACGTGTGCAAGACGCCCAGCCCCGCCGGGCCGGTGCCCATCCCCTACCCGAACATCGCGAAGTCGAGCGACACGGCGAAGGGGAGCAAGAAGGTCAAGTGCGACGGCGAGTCGATTTGCCTCGAGGACTCGAACTTCAGCACCAGCATGGGCGACGAGGCCGGCTCCGCGGGTGGCGTGGTCTCGAGCAAGACCAAGGGCAAGGCCGAATTCGTCAACTACTCCTTCGACGTCCAGGTCGAGGGAAAGGGCGTGGCGAGGGCGTTCGACTTGATGCTGCACAATGACAAGAACACCCCACCGATGCCCGTCTTGCAGGGGCCGGTGATCGCGATGGCGATGGGCGGCGGGGGATCCAATGACAAGCCGAAGTGCGCGCTCTGCGACGACGACCTCTGAGATCCATCCATGACTCCGAGAGGCCAGGTCGTTCAGACGATCGTCACCGCAGCGGGGATGGCGTCCGCATTGGGGGACATGGCGACAGCCTGCGCAGCCATCCGCGCGGGCCTGAGCCGGCCAGCCGAGATCCCGCATCAGCAGGTGGTCGATTTCGATGCGCACGAAGCAGTTCCCGTGATCGGGCATCCGGCGGGCTGCGCGACAGAAGGGTTCGCGGCGCCCGCACGATGGATGATTCTGGCCCAGGCTGCGTTGGAGGACCTCGCAAGCCGCGCGAAGTTCCCACCGGCAAAGGACTCCGCGTTCTGGGACCGGACGGGCCTCTTCGTCGTAACGCCCGTGCTGAACGATGCCAGGCTCTTCGAATTGCCAGCTTGCAGGGCAGAAACGATCTGGGATTCATGCATCGGAGCAGCCACGAAAGAGGCAGGACTGTTCCTGAAGCAAGCGAACTTCCAGGTCATCAGTTTCGGCAGCGCTGGCGCAGCGTACGCGGTGGGGTTGGCGACCGAATCGTTGCAGCGAGGAGCGCTTTCGCAGGTCATCCTGCTCGCCGTTGACAGTCTGCTCGACGGCCATTCCCTCGAGTGCTTGGCGGAGTATCAGCGCCTGAAATGCGAAGCGAATCCCGTGGGTCTGGCACCTGGCGAAGCCGCCTGTGCCTTGCTGCTCGAGTCTCCCCCCGGCGCTCACAAGCGCGGCATCCACCCACTCGCAACAGTGGCGCATTCCGCGTTCGATCCGGACGGCCCTCACTTCCTCGAGCCGAGCGCGCGCTCCAACCCGGCGTTGGTCAGCGTGCTCCGCCAGGCGCTGGGCGCTCGAGGCGATGTCGGGCAATTCGAGGGAGATCTCATCGTCGATCTCAACGGGGAAGAATGGCGGGCCGCCGCGTTCGGTGCGGCGCTTGCTGCAGTTCCCAGTGACCTGCTGGGCAATGCACGCGTATTTCCACCCGCGGTCTGCCTTGGGGATACGGGGGCAGCCAGCGCAGCCATCGGAATGGCGATGTCGCTCCGGGCTTTCGCCCGGGGTTATTCGCGCCGAGCAGAGTCACTCGTCCTCGCGCTCTCGGATTATGGCGAAGCAGGAGCTCTGTTGCTTCGAAAGGAGGCCTAGGCAATGGGCAAAAAAGCAAAGAAGAAGGAAGCCCACGCCGCATATCAGCCGACGAACAAAGCGCACAAAACGGCCACTTCGTTCGACGGCGGTGCATGCCTGATTCGACACGAAGCACTCTACGTCGAGAAGAACAGCTGCTCCTATCGCTGGCAAGGTGTGCACAAAGCGGAGGCCCAACCCGGGCGCGCCGCCTACGATGCGCATTCGAATAGTCAATGCCACATCGGGCAGAAGAACACCGGCGCGGTCCGTGCATCGACCGCACAGGCCCTGATGAACTCCCCGGGAAGTGGCGTGCAGTCCCTGAAGACCTTCACGTCAAAGAAGGGCCAACTCTGCCAGGTCGTGGAAAGCCTGAACTTCTCCGCGGCCTCAATTCCCTACGGCAACCAGGTTCACCACGTCCTCAACAATAGTTCGCTACACAAAGGCATCGACGACCTGGCAGCAATTTCCGCGCGAATTCGAAAAATCATCGTCGATGGGCTACTGGACGAGGAGTACAACCTGAACCATGCCGACAACAGCATGATTCTGCCCACGAAAGACAAAGACTGTATCGAGACGGGGCTCCCAAAGCACTACGGATCGCATCCAGACTATAACATCCCAATCCTGGATGCCGTAAAAGCCGCACTCGCACCATATCGAAAGATTGCAGAGCAACTCCGCGACAAAACAAAGCCCCACGATCCGCCCGACCCGGCAGCCCTCAAGGAGAGTCTCGAGGCCATTTCGGAGGCAATGTACGACAACATCATGTCTCTAGCGGCAAAGAATCGAGCCTCCGGGAACCGCACAGCAACATCCGTGAACACTTTGCCACCCAGCGCTTACCAAGGGCTGTAGAAGTGACAGAAGGAGAGGACTCATTCGTGAAATGGTACAAGTGGAATGTACTGGGTGATTTTGGCGGGGACGGTCATTCCGACTTCTTTTTTACCGATAATGCCCCGGAACAAGTTGGCTCATATTGCTTATCTACCGGGCTACGACTCAGCAGCAAGAGCGCAGAGAGCCATGGCGAGATAAGGCTCAAACTCGGCGAGGACTACCCCGGCCTAGTGGCCCCGAGCTACATCGGGAACACAGACAGGATTCTAATCTGTAACAGGCAGCTGACGGATTGCATCCTGTCACAGAAGGTAGGCGAGATCGAAGTGGTTCCGTTCGTCCTCATCAATCATCGAGACCGTGTCCAGAGCCGCGACTACGTGTTCGTGAATCCGATTGGGACATATGACGCCGCCAACACGACGGAGAGCGTGATCAAGAGGTACAAAGATGGACGATTTATGAAAATGCGAACCCTCGTGCTCGACCTCGACAAGACGAAACTGGCGCCCGATCTATTCAGGCTGCAGGAGGAGCCAGGGACCTATATCTGCAGCGAGAACCTTGCTAAGGCGATTCGCGAGCACAAGTTCACGAATGTGGGGCTTGACGAGATAGAGGTGAAGTAGCAATTGCCGAGGATGCCATGGGCTCGACCTTTCTGAATGACTACATTGAGAACGCCAAAGGATTGGCGGCCGAACTCATTCCCGAAGTGGTGACAGAGAGGTCCAACCGCAAGAGCATCAACACCCTCACCTTCGCCCTGCTGCAGCATGGGACCTGCAACCTGCTCCTTCACGGCAAGACCGAGCCGTTGTCCCAGCGGACCATGCAGGGCGCCGGGGCGTTCGCGCACTATCTCTCGTACGTCGACGACGGGCTCAAGGTCACGAGCGACTCCCGGCCGTTCTTCGGGGCGATCGGGAGCGGCTACTGGGATGGTGCCGAGGCCATTTCCAAGCTCAGTCGAACCACCTGGAATCCCAACTTCGAATATGAAGAGGACTTTCTGTTCATCCTTTTCCTGATGAAGCACTTCTTCCTCGGGGCCCCGGACGACGAGTGCCGGGGCATCCTTGACCGACACGAGGAGGCCACCGAGGGGGAAGACAAGGCCCATCGCGACGTGTGCGCTGCCTTCCTCGACCTCGACGAAAGGCTTTTCGACGACGCGCTGCGACAGTTGTTGACCGACCGGAAGGACAAGGTCGAGGACATGGTCCGCCGGGACGCCATTCCCGAGGAGCACTGGTCCTGGCTCCGCTACTTTTCCTTCGAGGGCTGGGCGCTGCTCAAGCTTGCCGAGCGCAAAGGAATGAAGACCGAGCAGACATACCTGCACGTCCCGAAGCAGGTTCGGCCCGTCTCACCATTCGTCTTCGACCCGAATGCCTGGCGCGGGTTTGAGTTCACGCCGAGCCAGCGCCGGAAGTAGCAGCTACCGCCCCAGTTGTTGTTGGTTGTGGGTTGAACGAAGCCGCTTCGCGGCAGCTAGCTGAGCCAGTTCGACGATCTTGAGG
>CAZAIE010000231.1:0-8647 GCA_964485035.1 uncultured Myxococcaceae bacterium
TGGGGAGCGCGTCCGGGTACTTCTCGTCGTCGCTTCCGTGGTGGTCGTGGGCAGGCTTGGCCGCCGGAGCGGCTCCCAGCAGCAGCCCCGCCAGCCCCATCACGGCCCAGCGGCCGATGTTCCCGGACGTGCTCATCGCCTCAGCGCTTGCGCCCCATGTAGTGGTAGCCCCGATTGGAAGTGTCGTTGAAGACCTGCCGCTCCTTCGAGTTGGGGAGCATGGGGGTGGTGAAGAAGCCGTCGTCGTCGGTGTAGTCGTTCACCGACCCGGCGCTCTTCCCGCTGGGGTACTGGACGTTCATCCAGAGCCCGAGGATGTTGTCGAGGCTGGCGATGGTGGGGGCGCCATAGGGAATGGCGGGTGCAACTCCCAGCTGTTTGTTGGCGGCCTTGGCCATGAACCCAGCCGCCTGTCCCGACGGAAGCGCGTACCACGCGGCGTAGGTGAACAGGCTCTTGGTGCGCTGGTAGAAGATCGGCCCAGTGTCCTCGCGGTCGAAGCCACTCGTCGGCTGACCGTTGGACTTCTCCGTGACCGCCCAGGGGTCGATGAGGATGCCCGCGTGTTCGCGCAGGAGGATGTCGGCGCTCAACGAGCCGTTGTTTCCGTGCTGGCCAGCGTCCCTCTTCTTGCGCGTGAACAGGGGAATGCGCTCTGCGGCCTTGAAGTCGGGGATGAAGCGTTCGGGGACGAGGTAGTTGTAGAGCCAGCCCTTGGCGCCGCACTCCCAGACCCCTCCGTTCCCCCCCACGGCGCCGGCGAGGGCCGAGGCGGACGGAGTGCCGAAGGACACGCTCTTGACGCGCTCGCAGGCGACCTGGTGCGCCTCCTTGGTGGTGTAGGGCTTCAGGTCCTTGCGGCAGTCCTGCTTGCCGCTGCTGTCGTGGCCTTGGCAGAAGCAGGTGTGGCCGAACGGGCTGGTGTGGTGGTCCTCGTTGCTGAATCCGGTCGAGAGCACGTCCTCGTTGGTGAACGAGCTGTCGTGGTCTGCGAACTGGAGCCGGTTGAAGCCACCGACGTCCTGCATGTCCTTCCCGTTTCCAAACTGCTGCTGTGACAGGTCCCACGTCGCCGAGAGCACGGTCTCCTGGACGTCCAGCATGTGGAACATCGCGTCCGAGGAGAACATGGTGAAGAACCAGAGCGGGCAGAGGATGAACATCAGCACCGCGAACTCCACGGCCGCGCCACCGTCTTCCCGCCGCTGCAGTCCCTGCATGGTCCGGAGCATGGTGTCCTCCGCGGCTAGAAGCCGTCCTGGGAGATGTTGAGGTTCATTCCGGCCACCCCTGCGCCAGTCATGAGGACCGCCGCGTTGGAGTCGCCTGCCATTCCGGCGACGAGGCCGACCTCGAAGCGGGTGAACGGATGCAGCTTGGCGCGCCAGTAGGGGTTGAAGAGATTCGGCGGCTCCCGCCAGTAGCCGGGGCGGTGGTAGTAGACCAGCGCCTTGCTGATCGCCTTGGCAGTGGAGCCCTTGTCGCCGCCCTTGAAGTTCAACTCCTCCCAACGGCCGTGGATCTCCGGTCGGGTCTTGCCGCTGCTGGTGATGGTCCAGGGCTGGTTCTGGCCCTTGTCGTTGTGAGCGATGTCGCCCGAGGCATAGCCGTAGATGGCCGGCTGTCCGTAGGGCTTGCTGGTGGAGAGCTTCAAGCTCACGTACTTGAAGATGGTGCTCTTCTGGAGCTTGTGCTGCTTGCCATCGTGGGGGTCCTCCATCATGCCGCCGGTGTGGTCGCCGCCGCCGTCCTCAGAGCTTGCGAAGGCCGGGCTGAAGGGGGCGTAGAAGAACGAGATGGGCCACATGCCAGGCTCGAAGTTGGCGTTGCCGCAGCAGCCGTGCTGGCAGGCGCCGGCCTGCATCCACCAGTCCTGGGACGAGACACCGTCGGCCTCGGTATTGGGCTGCGGGTCCAGCGAGCCGTTGCGAGTGACTCCCGCCGAGCCCATTCCCGAGACCTGAAACTGGAACCAGCTTCCGCCGTCCTTGTCGTCGATCTTCTTGGACACGGGCGCGAGCACCAGCATCGACTGCCAGCCGCGGCCGCGGGTCCAGTCGGAGCGCGCGGAGTTCGCCACGTCGGCCATGTCCTTCGTCTTTTGGGCCGAGTTGCCGGTGTCCAAGACCCCCATGAAGTTCGCGGCGCTGAGACCGCCCACGCTGGCGCTGGTGTCGGTCGCGCCCTGCCAGGTGTTCAGGGTTCCCAACTCGGCGCCGGAGAGCATCCCCGCCGAGGCTTCGCCAATCACCGCGATCTGGGAGTAGTAGATGAGCTGGATCATCAACTTGAAGCCGTCGATGGTCCCCTTGAAGCGCGGGTCGAGCTCCTGCACCTCGCTGGCGATGTCGCCGGCCGAGGACAGGAAGTCCAGGCCGGTCATGAAGTCCTCGAGCGCGTGCCAGCAGTGCTTGATCTTGCAGCAGGCGCCCCAGGGGCAGCTGCAGCAGATGCCGATCTCGCAGCCCGCGGCGGCCCAGTTGATGAGCCAGTGGGACCAGTACAGGTCCACCTCGGCGGACATCTCGCTCTCGTAGGCCGAGATGATGCTCATCGAGACCAGCGCGCCAGCGATGGCGCGATTGGAGTAGGCGACGTAGTTCATCGCCCGGGCGGCGACGACGGCCTGCGAGTAGGCCTGGGCGTCCGCCGCATTCTGCAGGCGGATGCGCTGCCGCACGCCCCAGCTGATGGTGAGGATCATCATCAGCATGAAGGAGAGCAGCAGGACGAACAGCGCGCCGACGAGCAGGATTTGCCCGCGGTCTTGGCGGCGTTCGGACGCGAGCTTCTGAGAGAGGAGCCTCATGGCGTCACCTTTCCTGTCACGGGCCTACGCCGATGGCCTTGCCATTCTTGTTGTAGTGCCAGCACTCGTTTTCCTTCGGCAGCGGGCAGTCCTTCAAATAGAGGTTGGACTGCATGCGGAAGGTGTAGTTGGCGTAGAGCGGGAGGTAGTACCGCTGCGACTTGGAGAGGAGACGGAGCGTGGTGGTGCTCTCGGCGTCGGGGCGCGCACGCCCACCGCCACCAGCGAACCGACCCTTGTCCCACTTCATGGTCATGTTGCCCTGGGCTCTGCCTTCCTTGTGGTCGCGGCCCATGCGCAACTCGTCCATGAGCTTCTGCCCAGTCCAGGTCCGGAAGATGATCCAGTTGGCGAAGGGGATGATCATCTTGTGGTAGTACTTCAGCTGAATTCGGAGCTTGGTCCGCTCGAATCCGCGCATGGAACCAGCCAGCGCGTCCCCGCCCGACCCGACACTCGCCGATTCGAGGTTCTGGGGGTCGTCGAAGTCGACTTCCGCGCGGTCATTGGCTGGATGGAAGGTCTGGCTTCCCTCGACCCAGTCCTTGAGTGGCGCGCAGATGCGAACCTCGACCAGGTTCAGGCCGAAGAGGTTGAGGCCCTTGATCTTCCCGAGGCCCATCGCATAGTCCGCGATGCTGGTGGCCTTCAGGTAGGCATCTCCGGTCGCGATGACAGGGAGCAGCACCGAGTAGGCGACGTCGCGCATCGGACTCTTGCAGGCGTTCTGCATCGCCCCGGCCCGAGCCGCCCGATAGGCCGCGTACTTGAGCATCGCACGCGCCTGGTAGATGAGCGCGAACTGGAGCATGCCCAGGATCATGAAGATGAAGAGAGGAGCGACGATCGCCGTCTCCACGGCCGCCTGGCCATCTCCACTGACGCGTTTCAGGAGCCGCCGCATGGGTTCGTCCTCCCAAGGGCCGTACGGAAGGCCCGACTTCTAACGATGTCGCATCAAGAATAGACGGCACCTTGGAGACTCACCCATCGGTTGGGTGGACGCAAGGACATGCCCTCTTGGGGTGTGGGGAGGTGTGTGGAGCATGGTTGGCACGGTCGGTGGACGGTCTGGGGAGGGCCGTCTAACATTCCGCGCCCGCTTGAGACAGTGCTCCGCCATCCTGGTTGCCGTCCTGATCGGTGTGCTCCCGTCGTTGGGGCGAGCAGGCACCCTCACCCTGACCGGAGCGGTGGGCTTCGACTCGAATCCCAGCCGGACGGTGGGCGCGGCCGTGCCCGCCGACGGCTTCCTGGGAGTGTCGGTGTCCGAGAAGGGGCGGCAGTTGCTGGGAGAGTCGACGGGACTCCAGGCGCGGTACGATCTGGGGTTGCGCAAGTACTTCTCCCAGGAGGCAGAGGACCTGCTCGTCCAGCAAGGCGAGGTCGGGCTCTCCCAGCGGGTGGGGCCGTTGGTCCTGGGGGCGGAGGCGAGCGGCAAGCTCCGCCTGTCACAGGCAGGGAATCGCGACTACTCGGACGCAGGGCTCGAGCTGTCCGCGGACTGGACGGCGGCGAAGTGGCTCTCCGTCCAGGTGGCGGGTGGGGCGCGCGGGTTCCTCTACCTCCCTGCAGCAGACTACGACTCCCTCGGGCCGAGAGGAGTGTTGTCGGTGCGGGTGCAGCCTGCCCGGCGGCATGTCGTGACCGCGGCGGCCTTCGCGGCCATGCCCTGGTACCGCGGTCAGGCCAGGTACGACTCGACGGGAGTGTTCTCGCCCGACACCCGGCGCGATCGGCACCTCGGGGCGCAGGTGGCCTACTCCTTCCGTGGCCCCGTCGCGCTGCAGGCCGGCTACACCTACCTGCGGGTCGACTCCAACAGTCACGGAGAGGGCAGCGAGCGCCACCGGGTCTGGGCAGCCGCGTCGGCCAGGCTTCCCTGGCGGCTCTTCGTGGGGGGACAGTTTGCCTGGCAGCACCTGCGCTATCCCGACGGGGTCTTCCTCTCCGAGGACCTCCTGCTCCTCGACGACGAGTCGCAGAGCTCCGCCGGCTTGAAGCTGGCGTTCGCCGCGACGGGCTCGCTGGACGTCGAACTGCGCTGGTCCGCGTTCTGGATCGACCTGCCGCCCGCGCGCGACTCGGGCGAGGGGAGCGGCACCACCTGGTGGCGGCACACCGGGACGCTGGGCGCGACGGCGCGATTCTAGGTGTGGCTCAGTGCTCGCCGAAGAGGTCGGCCATCTTCAAGCCGAGCGCATTGGCGATCTTGTAGAGCGAGCTGATGGAGGCGGAGGACTCGGCGCGTTCGATCTGCGAGAGCAGCGAGACCGAGAGGCCGGTTCGCCGTGCGAGTTGCTTCAGTGTGAGGTCCTGGGACTTGCGGGCGCCGCGCACCGCCTCGCCGATGGCCTGGTGGAGCTTGGCCTCCGGGTCGATGGTGAGGCCCTTGCGCGCGAGCGCGGCGGTGACCGTTGCGAGGAACGCCTCGGGCTCGAACGGCTTGCGAACGTAGTCAGAGGCCTGGTGTTTCAACGAGTGCACCGCGGTGTCCACGTTGGGATAGGCAGTGGACACGATGACCGCGATGTCGCGGTCGTGCTTGCGGATCTGCTCGAAGACCTCGGTTCCGGTCATCCCCGGCATCATCATGTCCAGAATGACGAGGTGGTACTCGCGGGCCTTCAGCGTCTCGACGACCTTGGTGGGGTCGGTGACCCCGGCCACCTCGAACCCTTCCCGCGTGAGCAGGAGCGTGAGGTAGTCGATGAGGTCCTGCTCGTCGTCGACCACCAGGATGCGCAGCTGGTTTCCGCCTGGGGCGGGCCGTGCTCGGTCGGGGTCGTTCGCCAGCGCCTCGTCGGACATCGTTACCTCCGAAGCTCAGGGCAGCGGGTAGCGGGGCTTGACTCCAGGAGACCCGGCGAAGAACTGCCTGAGGATCTCGATGGCCTGCGGGGCGCTCTTGTGGTCGGGCGCGAGGTGGACGAACTCCTCGTAGTGCCAGGCGCCCTTCCGGCTGTCGCCGCTGTTCGCGAAGGAGATGCCCAGGTAGAGGTGGCCCTCGGCGAAGGTCGGGTCGAGCTCGACGGCCTTCTGGAAGAACCCGATGGCCTCCTTGTACTTGCGCTCCTTGAGGAGCGCGAGGCCCTGCTGGTGCACCTCGGTGACCTGGCTCGCCTTGCCCGCGGCGTTCTTCGCCTGCTTCTCCTGCTGCTCCTTGAGCTTCGCCTGGGCGGCCTCTTCGGCGCGGGCGCGCTTCTCTTCGGCCGCGGCGATCTGCCCCTTCAGGGCCTTCGCCTTCGCCCCGAAGAAGCTCTCGTCGGGGATGGACTCGACGTGCTGCCGGGCGCCGGCGAGGTCGCTGGCCGTGAACTTCTTCTGCGCCTCGCCCAGCATCCGCTCGTGCTCCATCTCGGCGCGGGTCTTCTCCAGCCACTCCGCAGCGCCCTCGACCATGTAGTCCTTGCAGCGGGCGAAGCGCTTCTCGGCGTCGGCGAACTTGCCCTGCTTGAAGAGCTCCTGGCCCTTCTCGAAGGTCTTGGCCAGCTTCTGGTCGATGGCGGTCGGCAGCGCGGCGGGAACCGGCAGCTCCTCGCCCTTCGGGTCAGCCGCCTTGGGGTCGGGGGCTGGCTTCGTCTCCGGCTTGGTCTCTGGAGTCGGCTTCGGGTCGGTGGCCTTGGGCTCGGCCAGCTTGGTGTCGGTCGGCTTGGGGTCCTCCGGCTTGGGCGGGTTGGCCGCCACGACGGCCGGCTTGCGCAGCACGAAGTACCAGGTGGCCCCGCCGCCCACGACCAGCACCGCTGCGGCGATGCCGGCGATGAGGGCGATCTTCGAGTTGCCGCCCTTGGCCCGCTTGGCCCCGTCCAGCGAGGTGGTCTCGGGCGTGGAGGAGGCTTCCTCTCCAGCCGCGAGGAACTTGAAGCGGAGGTGACCGAGCTCCAGGATGTCGCCGGGCTTCAGGGCCGACTCGGCGTACACCTCGCCGTTCACCTTCACGCCGTTGGCGGACTGCAGGTCCAGCACCTTCCACTCGCCATTGTCCTCGCGCACCACCTTGCAGTGGTTGCGGGAGATGGAGCGGTGGTCGATGGCAATGTCGTTGTCGTCGGTCCGGCCGATCTTGAGCTCGCTGCGGATGCAAGCGTACTCGCGACCGGAGAGCTCCGTGGTGGTGAGCAGCAGGCGGGGCGCGGACTCGGCGGGGATGTCGACGATCTTCCGGGCGGGCCGGGCCGAGCGCACCGCATGGCCGCTGATGACCGACGTGGAGTCGTGCTTCTTGGCGGGAGCGGGGGGCGCGGCGTCCTCGCCCTCCGGGACCTCGCTCTGGATGGTCGCGGCCTCGTCGGAGACCTGGGGCAGCGGCGCCGTCGCGGCGCTGGGGGCGTGCTTCTGCTCGTGCTTCTGCTCCTCGGACTGCACGGCCAGGTCGTAGTCGCCGATCTGGACGAGATCGCCCTCCTTGATCTGGTAGACGCCTTGGATGCGGTCGCCGTTGACCTTCACCCCGTTGTAGGAGCCGAGGTCTTCGACGCTCACCGTGCCGTTCTTGCGGCAGAGCTTGGCGTGCCGCCGGGAGACGTTCCGCTCGGTCAGGCGGATGGTGTTGCCTTCCTGCCTGCCAATCGTGATTTCGACATCTTCGCGGACGAGTGGGACGACGGTCTTTCGTCCCTCGTCATCCTCGATGATGAGCTTCATCCGGCCTCCGCCCGCCGCACCGCGGGTGCAACCGTATACCACGCGTTCGAAGCGTGCCTCAAGCACGCGTCCGCCGGCAATATGGCAGCATATCTGGCGATTTTTGGCGGGCGCATCGGTCATCGGGCCGAGGGGCCGGCCAGTCCCAGGGTCAGGAGAGCCGAGTGGCGCCCGTCATCCGCATCCGCACCGAGGCCGGGGAGACCTCCATGGATCTCGACGAGTTCGAGGTCCGTGTGCGGCGGGGGGAGTTGGCGGGCCACTGCCTGGTCCAGTTCGCACCTCTGACGGGGGAGGCCTTCGTCCGTGCGGACGACCTCGAGCTGTTCCGCAAGCTCTTCCGGCCCAAGGCGCTCTACTTCGCGCGGGCGTTCAACCTCAACCGCTTCCCGAGGATTACCGCGGCGGTGGTGGCGGTGGACATCGCTCTCTATCTGGCGATGACCCTGTACGGGCCCGTCGACCAGGATGCGCTCGTGGCCTGGGGCGCGCGGGTGGGGCCGCTGATCTTCGACCTGGGGGAGACCTGGCGGCTTCTGACCGCCAACTTTCTCCACCAGGGCGTCCTGCACATCGCCTTCAACCTGTTCGTGCTCTTCAACGTGGGCGGGGCGCTGGAGAACGCGTATCGACCACTCGACTACGCCGTGCTGCTGCTCTCCTCGGCGTTGGGGACCACGCTCGTGAGCCTCTGGGCGCTGCCCGACGCGATGACCGTGGGCGCGAGCGGGGTGGTGTACGGCACCTTCGGCGCGGCGGTGGTCTTCGGCATCAAGTACCGGGAGCTGCTCCCGAAGCGCTATCGGAGCGTGCTGGGGGAGGCGAACGTCCCCACCGTCCTGGCGTTCCTCTACATCGGCTTCACCTCCACGGGGGTGGACAGCTGGGCCCACGTCGGCGGGCTGCTGACCGGAGCGGCGACGGCGCTGGGGCTCGAGCCGCGGCTGCTGGCGGAGGGAAAGCCCAGTCGGCGCAGGGTGTTCCTCCTGGTCGCGCCGGTCGTGCTGGGGGTTGGGTTGGCGGCGTTGGGCGCCTGGGTGGCCCTGCGCGGGCCCCAGATGCAGACGGTGGCCGACGATGCCATGGGCCTGCGGCTCGGGGTGCCCCGGTCGTGGGTCAAGGGGACCGAGCGGTTCGGGCAGCTCGCCTTCCACAACGGGCTGGTGGGGGTGGGGCGGGCGTCGTTCAGCG
>CAZAIE010000232.1:0-8643 GCA_964485035.1 uncultured Myxococcaceae bacterium
GATCCGCGCGGGGCTGAAGGTCCGCGCTTGCCCCGTGGCCCTTGGCGCCTGGGCGGACCTGGGCACGCCGCGCCGCTACCTGCTCGCCTGCGAGGAACTGCTCACCGGCCTGTGTGACCTCGGGCCGCTCGGCGCCCACGCCCCGATCACCCCCGACGAGGTTCGACGGTTCCGCGCGGGCGGTCCTCGGCAGTGGGTGCACCCGACGGCCAAGGCCCCGACTGGACTCGGCGGCTGGCACGTCGTCTCCGCTGGCGCGCGCGTGGAGTCCACCGACATCCGGCGCTGCGCCGTGCTGCCTGACACGGTGGTGCACGCGGGCGAGCGCCTCCAGGACGCCATCGCCGCCGGTCCAGTCCGGCTCGCTGGCGAGTGACCCTCTTCCAGCAAGCTTCGCCCCCCACAAGAAGTGAGGTGTTGGTCCTCCACACAGCTTGCCCGCCGGCCGCGAATTGCTAGGCTGCGCGCGAAATGTGAGGAGGATCACAGTGGACAAGCCCATTCTGGTGGTTGACGACGTCAAGCTGGACCGCGAGCTGCTCTGCGCGCAGCTGCACGACATGGGCTACCCGGCGGTGGGCGTGGAGAGCGGGTTGGACGCCCTCCGGCTCGATCCCGAGGCCCACTCCGCGGTGCTCTCGGACGTGGTGATGCCGCACCTGGATGGCGAGGCGCTGCTGGCGGTGACCCGCGAGGTCATGCACAGCGAGGTCCCGTTCGTGTACGTCACCGGTACGGACCCCGAGCCGCTGCTGCCGGGCGCGATGAAGTACCACGCGGAGTTCCTGGCCAAGCCCGTCTCCCCGGCCGCGCTCGCCGAGGTGCTGCTCCCGCTGGTGGGGCCACCGGGCGCCTGAGCGTCCAGGGCTGGCCCGCGGCGCCCGTGGGCGCTACAACGCCGCCGTGCGCGACCACCCTGCCCGCTTCTCCTCGCTCCGCGCGTTCCGCTACCCGGCCTTCGTCCGCATCTGGCTGGGTGCGTTCGTGTCCAACATCGGCACGTGGATCCAGGCGGTCAGCGTGGGGGTCTACGTCACCGAGACCACCGGGAAGGCGGGCTGGACCGGGACCATCGCCGCGCTCACCTTCCTCCCCGCCGTCTTCCTCGGCCCCATCGGCGGCGCGCTCGCCGACCGCTACGACCGCCGCAAGGTGATCGTCCCGCTGCAGGTCGTCCAGGCCGCCTCGGTGACCGCCCTCGCCGTGCTTGCTGCGATGGGACAACTCACCGTCCCCGCGATCGCTGGGCTGGTGTTCGTGAGCGGGTGCGCGGGGGCGCTCTCCACGCCCGCGTTCAACGCCCTGCTCTCCGAGATCGTCGCGCCGGAGGACCTGCTCAGCTCGGTCAGCCTCACCGCGGGTCAGTTCAACCTGGCACGGACCATCGGCCCGGTGATCGCTGCGGCCATCCTCGCGACCACGAGCATCGCCGTCTGCTTCGCGGTGAACGCCGTGAGCTTCGTCGCGGTCATCGCCGCCGTGGTGTCCTCGCGCACCACGCCCCGCGCTCCCCGGCCTCCGCAGAGCCTGCTCGGCGGCATCCTCGATGCGGCGCACGTCGCGAGAAGCGACCCCGGCATTCGCCTCGCGATCCCGCTGGTGATGCTGGTCGCGGTGCTCATCGCGCCGTTCATCGGGCTGATGCCCGCGTTCGCCATCCAGGGCTTCGGCAAGGACATGGCCACCGCCTCGCTCATGGCCATGGCCCAGGGCGCTGGGGCTCTCGTGGCGGCGCTGACGGCGAACGCACTCGCGCAGCGCTTCGGGGTCCGCAGGCTCCTGCGCGGGGCGCTCACGGCCATCGCCCCGGTAGCGGCGATCTACTGGCTCGCGCCCTGGTACGAGCTCGCGTTCGGGCTGCTCACCCTTCTCGGCGGGCTGTACCTCTGGACCATCACCTCGCTGAGCACCACCTGCATGGGCCGCGTGGACCGCGGACTCCAGGCGCGGCTGAGCAGCCTCTACAGCATGACCCTCAGCGGCGGGTACTCGCTGGGGCTGGTCGCGCTGGGCTGGCTGCAGGACCACTTCGGGCTGCGCGTAGTCCCCGCGATCGCGGCGGCGCTGGTCCTGGCCTGTGCGCTGGTGCTGCGCTGGCGCCGTTCCTTCGACGCCCTCGATACCCCGACCCCGTACGGGCCGCAGCGCGAGCTCGGCACGGTGGCGGAAGAGACCTGAGAAGGCGCTCCCTCGCGTAGGATTCGGCCATGCGCCTCGTGCCCGTGCTCCTCGTCGCCCTGTCCCTCCCGGCGGCCACCGCCCACGCCGACGACTTCCGCGACACACAGCTCAAGATCGGTCGCGTCGCCAAGGCGATGAAGGCCAAGGGCCCCGTCGTGAAGGCGGCGTTCGTCGAGAAGAAGCTCGCCTGGCCGCCGCGGGGCGTGTTCCTGCGTGCGTTCAAGCAGGACAAGGTCCTCGAGCTGTGGGGCAAGAAGGGCGACGGGACCTGGGAGCTGGTGAAGAGCTACGCCATCTGCTCGCGCTCGGGAGAGCTGGGGCCCAAGCGCCGCGAGGGGGACATGCAGGTCCCGGAGGGGTTCTACGCGATGAACCACTTCAACCCGCTGAGCAACTACCACCTGTCGCTCGGCGTGAGCTACCCGAACGCCTCCGACCGGATCCTCTCCGACAAGAAGAAGCCGGGCGGCGCCATCTACATCCACGGCGACTGCGTGACCATCGGGTGCATCCCCATCGAGGACGAGCCGGTCGAGGAGGTCTACCTCGCCGCGCTGGAGGCCCGCGCCGCCGGCCAGGGAGAGATCCCCATCCACGTCTTCCCGACGCGGCTCACCGACGAGGCCCTGAAGAAGCTCGGAGAGGACCAGCCCGAGCACCTGGAGTTCTGGACCAACCTCAAGGAGGGCTACGACCTTTTCGAAGCGTCGAAGAAGCTCCCGAGGGTGGTGGTGGAGAAGACCGGGAAGTACCGGTTCGGGGCGAAGTGACGATCACTTGTCGGAGCTGGAGCACTTGCCAACGCAGCCGAGCGCCTCCCCCAGGTACCCGAACTCCGTGTCGCATTGCATGTTGGAGAAACACTCGAGCATCGCCCCCTTGTTCTTGCAGCTCGTGTTCTCTTCGCAGTCCTTGATGCACTTCTCCACGTTGAAATCACCGTCGCCCAGCTTCTTGTCGCACTCGGCCTGGCGGCTGCACGCAGTCCCACAGGTCGGTCCGCACGCAGGGAGCGCGAGGAGCGAGACGGCAGCAACGGCGGCGACGAGCATCGAGCGGATCATGGGGTTCTCCAGGGTGGCGTGAAGCGGCGCATTCTGGCCCGCGGCCCCTCGCCTCCTCAAGCGTCTCGAACCCGTTGCGCCGCTCCGACACTCTGCGAAGATGCCCCGCGCATCCACCCGAGGGTTCCCATGGCAGACCGCTATGACGTCGTGATCATCGGAGGCGGGGTCATCGGCTGCGCGCTCGCGCGCGAGCTGTCCCGCTACCGCCTCAAGACCGTGCTGCTGGAGAAGAACGCCGAGGTCGGCTTCGGCACCAGCAAGACCAACAGCGGCATCATCCACCCCGGCCACGACACCCCGCTCTCCACCCTCAAGGGGCGCCTGGTCGTCCGCGGCAACTCGCTCTTCGACCAGCTCTGCTCCGAGCTGCACTTCGGCTTCCGCCGCATCGGCGAGCTGAAGGTCGCGCTCCAGCCCGAGGACCTCGAGACGCTCAAGAAGCTCAAGGCCCAGGGCGACGAGAAGGGCGTCCCCGGCCTCGAACTCTGGGACCAGGCCCGCCTCCAGCGCGAGGAGCCCAACCTCTCCCGCGCGCTGCTGGGCGCGCTCTACGCCCCCTCCGCCGGCGTCATCAACCCCTACGAGTTCGCCTTCGCCCTCATCGAGAACGCCCAGGCCAACGGCGTGAAGCTCGCGGTCGACTGCCCCGTCCAGGACATCACCCGCGAGGCCGAGGGCCTGGTGGTGCAGACCCCCAAGGGCGCCTTCCACGGCCGCTTCGTCCTCAACTGCGCCGGCGTCGCCTCCGACAAGATCGCCGCGCTGCTCGGCTGCGCGAACTTCCGCATCATCCCGCGCAAGGGCGAGGAGTACATGCTGGACAAGCGCCTCAAGGGCCTCGTCCGGCGCCTCGTCTTCCCGGTGCCCAACAAGACCACCAAGGGCATCCTCATCATCCCCACCTTCGACGGCACGCTGATGGTCGGCCCCACCGCCCACGACGTGGAGGACCGCGAGGACTTCGCCACCTCCACCCGCGGCGCGGAGGAGGTCTTCACCTTCGTGAAGCGGCTGTGCCCCTCCATCGGCGCCCGCGACGCCATCACCGCGTTCGCCGGGCTGCGCGCCGCGAGCGAGTCCGGCGACTTCGTCATCGGCACCACGTCGGTGAAGGGCTTCCTCAACGTCGCCGGAGTCCAGTCGCCCGGCCTCACCTCCGCACCGGCCATCGCCGAGTACGTGCGCGACCTGCTGCGCGACGAGGGCCTGAAGCTCGAGCCGCGGCCGGACTTCGACCCCATCGTGAAGGGCCCGCCGCGCTTCGCGCAGCTCGACCCGCGCGAGCAGGAGGCGCTCGCGGCGCAGAACCCCGCCTTCGCCAAGGTGGTCTGCCGCTGCGAGCTGGTGACCGAGGCGGAGATCCACGACGCCATCGACCACGGGGCGCGCACGCTGGACGGCATCAAGTTCCGCAACCGGGCCGGCATGGGCCGCTGCCAGGGCGGCTTCTGCACCTCGCGCTGCATGGAGATCCTCTCCAAGCGCCTCGACGTCCCGATCGAAGAAGTCACCAAGCGCGGCGGCGACTCCTGGCTGGTGCGGCCCATGGGCGAAGACTTCGCCCCGGAGGGAAGCGCAGCGCCGGGGCGAAATCGAATCCCCAAAAACTGAGGACGAGGACGCGACGATGCTCGGACGAATGGAAGGCGACTACGACGTGGTGGTGGTGGGCGGCGGCCCGGCGGGGCTTGCCGCGGCGATCGGGGCGCGCGACTCCGGCGCGGGACGCATCCTGGTGGTGGACCGCGAGCCCGAGGCCGGCGGCATCCTGCTGCAGTGCATCCACTCCGGGTTCGGCCTGCACTACTTCAAGGAGGAGCTGACCGGCCCCGAGTACGCGGAGCGGTTCCTGGAGCGGGCCATCGACCAGGACATCGACGTCATCAGCTCCTCGTACGCCTGCGGCATCGGCCTCGACAGCGACGGCACGCGCCGCGTCCGCGTGATGAGCGAGGGCCGCGGGATCCAGACCATCCGCGCGCGCTCCGCCGTCCTCGCCATGGGCTGCCGCGAGCGCACCCGCGGCGCCATCCGCATCCCCGGCACCCGGCCCGCCGGCGTGCTCACCGCCGGGCTCGCGCAGAAGTTCGTGAACCAGATGGGCGTGCTGCCCGGCAAGCGCATCGCCATCCTCGGCTCGGGCGACATCGGGCTGATCATGGCGCGCCGGCTCACGCTCGAGGGCTGCGAGGTGGTGGGCGTCTTCGAGCTGATGCCCTACTCCAACGGCCTCACCCGCAACGTGGTCCAGTGCCTGGACGACTTCCGCATCCCCCTGCACCTCTCGACCACCGTGGCGGAGATCCACGGGCGGGACCGGCTCGAGAAGATCACCGTGGCCCCGGTGGGCAAGGACCTGGTCCCCGACCTCTCGCGCAAGCGCGACATCGAGTGCGACACGCTGCTGCTCTCCATCGGCCTCATCCCGGAGAACGAGCTCTCGCAGAGCCTGGGCGTGGACCTGGACGTGGTGACCAGCGGCCCGCGCGTCTCCTCGACGATGGAGACCAGCCTCCCCGGGGTGTTCGCCTGCGGCAACGTGCTGCACGTCCACGACCTGGTGGACTACGTGACCGAGGAGGCGCTGCTCGCTGGCCGGTTCGCAGGCGAGCACGCGCAGGGCATCCGCCGGCCCAAGGACAACATCGAGCTCGTCCCCGGCCACAACGTCCGCTACTGCGTGCCGCACACCCTGGCTCCCGGGCGCGAGCACACCGTGTACATGCGCTGCAAGGAGCCCATGAAGCCCTGCGTCATCCAGGTGGGCGACCTGCTGCAGCGCAAGCTCGCGTTCGTCGTCCCCGCCGAGATGATCATGTTCAAGATCAAGCCCGACCTGCTGGAGCGCTTCCACGGCGACCAGCTGCGCATCGACCTCCAACCGGTGAGCGCACCATGAGCGAGACCAAGAGCTTCACCTGCATCGGCTGCCCCATTGGCTGCCCGCTCCAGCTCAGCCACGAAGGCAAGGAGATCGTCGAGATCGAGGGCGCGGCCTGCAACCGCGGCGCGAAGTACGCCAAGCAGGAGTTCACCGACCCGCGGCGCGGCATGTCCACCTCCGTGCCCATCGAGGGTGCGCGCTGGAAGCGCCTGCCGGTGAAGGTGACCGCGCCCATCCCCAAGGACCGCGTGCTCGAGGCCGCGCGAGTCATCCACCAGCTCCGCGCCAAGGCCCCGGTGCGGCGCGGCGACGTGCTCCTCGACGGTCTGCTCGGCGAGCCCGGGGTCAAGGTCGTCGCCACCAAGTCGCTCGAGCGGGTGCAGTAGTAGTGGCTCGGATTGTTCGAGACTCCGGGGGCTGAGAGCCCCCGGTCTTCTTGGAAGGCCCAGCCGGAACGGAGATGGGCCCAGCACGCCTCTGGCTCGAGTTCACTTCCCGGCCAGCGCAGCCTCGGTCGCACGCAGCAGCGCGTCGGCGTTCACCGGGGCGCCCGTGGCGTGGTTCATCCACAGGTCCGGCGCGACCGAGCCGTACTTCGCCATCCGCTCCATCTCCGGTCCCAGCGCCGCGCTCTTCTTCAGGTGCTCCTCGATCTGGAAGGCGATGAGGTGCCCCATCGGGTAGTCGGGCGTGTACAGCGGGTACGCGATGAGGTGCGAGTAGATGGCCGGGAGCACACTGTCGCGCCCGCCGAGCACCGGGGCGTAGTACGTGTTCCACACGTCCTTGGCGATCTGCACGACCGCGTCGCGCAGCTGCGACGGCGTCGCCTCGGGGTGCTCGTAGAGCCAGTGCCACGCACGCACGTCCACGATGGCCACCCCAGCGATCTCGAAGGTCTGCCAGAAGGAGTTCAGCACCTTCAGCCGCTGCACCTCGGCGTCGGGCTTCGACAGGCCCAGGAGCTCGAGATCGCGCGCCTGGAAGACGAAGGCGAAGGCCTCGGTGAACGCGGTGTTGGGCACGCCCGAGAGCAGCGTGTGGTCCACGTCGTAGAGCGAGATCACCTGCTCGACGTTGTGCCCCAGCTCGTGGATGGCGACGTTGTAGCCCTTGTAGTCCATCCCCTCCTTGGCGATGCGCGTGCGCAGCCGCGCCTGGTCGCCGCGCCGCATCGCCTGCATCGCGTGCCCGGCTCCGCGCGCGGGGTCCACCGCGATGCGCTCGGAGAGGAACTTCGCGCGCTCGGGCGTGAAGCCCAGCTGCTGCAGCATGCGCGGGATGTCGGCCGCGAAGGCCTGGGGGCTGGGGTAGCGCTTGCGGGTCAGCGCGTCGAGCTCGGACTCCGCGTACTTGCCGCGCGCTTGGAAGCCGTTGAACCACAGGTCCACCGGCTCGAGCTTGCGGCCCAGCCGGCGTTCGATCTCGGCCGCGACCTGCGGGACCAGCGGCGAGGAGAGCACCTGGGTGAGCATGCCCACCACGCGCGCCTCGGGGAGCTCGCGCGCGACGTCGAAGCGGCGGGCGATGAGCGACGGGGTGATCGGCGTGTACGGGTCCACCGCGCGGGCGGCCTGGAACTGGGCCAGCCACTTGGCGTAGCGGGTGTCCGGCTCGGGCGCTGCGGTCGGCGCCCCCGCGCGCGCCGGCGCACCAGGCTCGATCTCCGCGGCCGGCGCGGGAGTCACCGTGTTCGCGAACGGGTCCCAGTCCACGTGCGGGTTGTCGACGACGATGGCCGGGATGGTCTGGGTGACGATGCGCTCCATCACCTTGCCGAGGATGCGCTGCTTGGCCAGCCCGTTCGCCTTGTCCGCGTAGCAGGCCTTCAGCTCGTCGCGCAGGTTCCAGTGGCTGATGAGCCGCAGGCCCTTGGGGAAGAGCCGCGCACCGTCGGTCCCGAGCACGTGATGCATCCACACGTTGTACTCGGCGATGTAGAGGTCGGCCTCCGACCCCACCTGAGAGCTGCGCTGGGCGATCTCTGCCGGGACGCGCCAGGCGAAGCGGCTCGCGAGGCGGACCTCGGCCCACTCCTCACGGCTCCAGCCCGGCCCCTTCGCCAGCCGCTCCTCGAGCGTGGTCAGCGGGTAGTTGAGCAGCACCAGGAAGCCGATCTTCGAGCGGAAGAGGTCCTCGGTGACGTGCGCCGACGGGTCGAGCGCCGACAGCATCGGGTCGATCTTGAGGAGCGGGCCTACGTCCACGTCGGTGGCCCACCGCAGCGAGCGCCCCAGCTCATTGAAGTTGCCGTCGAGCTGCTCGAAGGTCGCCTCCAGCCGCCCGGCCGTGCCCGCGACCTCCTTCGGGTCGGCCAGGAAGTGGTCGCGCACGAACGCGACGAAGTCCCCGTCCTCCGCGCGCCAGAGCGCCGCGACCTGGTCCACCCCGCGCTCGATGCGCCCGCGCTGGGCCTCGCCGTGCTTCGCCACGAGCTCCGCCTTCAGCGACGCGCGTGCCTTCGTCAGGTCCATCGTGGGCTTCCTCTCGCCGGCAGGGGGGCAGTTGGGG
>CAZAIE010000233.1:0-8640 GCA_964485035.1 uncultured Myxococcaceae bacterium
GACCAGACGCCCCGCTCGGGCCCGCCCGCCCGGGCCCGTTGCGCGAACAGAGGCACACTGCACACTCGGACACGCTTAGCCCCACTCGGGAGCGCCGTGGCACGTCGTCTGCTGTAGCCCCCGGGCGTAGCATTTCCAAGGAGGCACTCCATGCAGTCGATGGCCCTTCTCTCGAGCGGGCTCGTCCTGGTGCTGGCGCTCATCCCGGCGGCGGCGGGAGCAGACCCCGCGCGTCCACCGGCGCGCAAGGTGGTCCGTCCGAAGGCCCCGGCGACGAGTGCCGAGCAGACGACGACGCTGGTCCTGAAGGCGACCCACTTCCGCAGCGAGAAGGGCGACGCCAAGGTCGCGCTCTGGAGGACCCCGGACGGGTTCCCGGAGGACGCCTCGAAGGCGGTGCGCCGCGCCAGCTTCTCCATCGTGGGCAAGGAGGGGACGGTGACTCTCGAGGGCCTCGCTCCGGGGCCGTGGGCGCTGGCCATCTTCCACGACGAGAACGGCAACGGGAAGATCGACCTCGGCGCGTTCGGCATCCCGCGGGAGGGGCTCGCGGTGTCGCGGGACGCGAAGGGGTTCATCTCCTCGCCCTCCTTCGACGCGGCCCGGCTGGTGCTGCTCCCCGGCAGCCGCCACGAGGTCCAGGTCCGGGTCTTCTACTACTGAGTGGGCGGGCAGCCTTGCCGGCCAGGCGGCGACTGGCCCATCCTGCCGGCCATGAACCCAGAGTCGCTCCCCACCACACAGCTCGCCATCCGCGCCCGCGGCGAGGCCTCCGAGGGAACCCTCGGGCAGACGCCCTTCCCGGCGCTCTTGCAGGCGCTCTTCCTCGCGGGCCGCACGGGGACGCTGGTGCTCACCCAGCGCAACCTCGAGAAGCGCATCGCGCTGGAGGAGGGCGTGCCGGTCGCGTGCGAGTCGAACCTGGCCCACGAGGGGACGGCGCGGTTCCTCACCGACAAGGGGCGGCTCACCCCGGCGCAGTGCCAGTCTGCGCTGGCGGAGGCGGCCCTGGCGCACGAGCGCGTCGAGGACACCCTGCTGCGGCTGGGGATGGTGGCGCCGTTCGACCTCTTCAAGAGCCTGCAGCAGAACCTGGCCTTCAAGATCCTCGACTGCTTCTGCGCTGCCTGGGCGGGGGCGAGCTACCGCGTGCTGCCCGAGCCGCCAGCGGTCGCCCAGCCGCTGCGGGTGAACCTCTCCCGGCTGATCTTCACGGGCGTCTGCTCCTTCTCTCCCTTCCACCTGGTGGACCTGGGCGCGGGACCGCTGCGGGGCCAGCGCCTCGCCCTGGCGCCCGCCCCGCCGCACGAGCTGCGCTCGCTGAAGCTGAACCCCACGGACGCTCGGGTGCTCCGGGTCCTGAAGCGCGGCGCCACCCTCGAGGCGCTGGTCGCGGAGACGCGCCTGTCCGCCGAGGACGCGCTGCGCCGGGTCTACGCGCTGTACGTGCTGGGGCACCTCGAGCGCGAGGAGATCCTGGCGCAGACCCCGCCGCCCGCGCCGGCTGCGAGGCCCAGCGTGACCCCGCCCTCGACCGTGGGCTCGACCCCGCGGCACCTGCGCGCCGCCGAGGTGGAGAAGAAGCGCAACGAGGTCGTCGCCGCCTACCTGCGCTACCGCACCCAGGACCCGTTCGAGTTGTTCGGCTTGCCCGTCGGCGCGAACCACGTGGCCATGCGAGACGCCTACCTCTCCTACTGCGAGCGCTTCGCGCCCTGGGCCTTCACGCACCCCGAGCTCGCGCCGCTGGCGGAGAAGGCGCGGGACCTCTTCCTCTTCGGCTCCCGGGCCTTCGCGCAGCTCGTGGACGCCGACCAGCGCGCGCTCATCCTCAAGCGCCGTGCCGCCGCGGGGGCCCGGCGCACCGCCGCCCCGGACTTCGCCATCCACACCGACCTGCTCGACGGCCGGCTCCAGCACGAGGAGGGGCTGCGGAGGCTGGCGCGCGGCGAGACCGTGCGCGCGGCCGAGTACCTGGAGTTCGCCTGCGACTGCGAGCCGCGCAACGCGCTGTTCCGGGCGCACCTCGCAGGAGCGCGGCTCTCGGCCTCACCCCTGTCGCCGAGCGCCGCGAGGGCGGACATCGACGAGGCCCTGCGGCTGGACCCCGAGTGCGCCGAGGCGGTGCTGGTGCTGGGAGACCTCCACCGCGCCGCCGGCGAGCTGACTCAGGCCGAGGAGGCGTACCGGCGCGCCTCCAAGCTCGCGCCTGGGGACCGACGCCCCGTGGAGGCCCTCAAGGCCCTGCTGCAACGCCCTCAGAAGTAGGGTGGCCGTTGGAGCCCGCCGAAGGGCGGGCTTCGTAAGCCCGGGCGCGACTTCTTCAGTCGCCGACAGAGTCGCGGAGCTCGACGTAGACCAGGGTCTGGTTCAGGAGCTGGTAGGCGATCTCGCCGAAGGTGATGGGCCCCACGAACCCCTCGGTCCGCTTCCCCTCCAGCTCGCCGTACAGGTAGTTGAGGATGCAGTTGCAGGAGAACGCCGGTGAGCGGCCGGTGGGCATGCGCCTGCGGAACTCGGCGGCGTAGTCCGCGACCGGGGCCGCGAGCTTGTACGTCACCCCCTCGAAGACCGGCGCGTAGAAGCCCACGCCCTTCGCCGGGTCCACCGACTGGATGGCGATGTTGATCAGCGCCCCGCAGTAGTCGGCGACCAGGGGCAGGCGCGTGTCGGCCTTGGTCTGGGACAGGTACTGCGCGAAGTCGCGGCGCTCCCCGTTCACCAGGCAGTGCGTAGCGCCGAAGCCGGTCTTCTCGAAGCGGATGGCGTCTCCCGCGCCCTGCTCGAAGATGTTCACGATGTCGATGGTGGGGGTCACCGTCCGGGGCAGCGCAAGGTGCATCACCACAGCCTCGGCCGCGTGGGCAGCGAGCGTCTCGCCGTCGAAGACCAGCGCCTGCCGCTTGCCTATCTGCTCGACGGGAACGCCCGACACCCACCCCACCACCGGCTTGAGCAGCAGGTCGGGCCACGACGGGGCCTCGCAGGCGAAGGTCAGGTGGGCCTCGCTGCCCGCGGGCAGGATGAGAAAGCTGATCCCGTAGTCGAACGCGTCCGCGTGCAGCCCGGGCAGCCCCTTGGCGGAGTAGGCCTTGACCGAGGCCTTCTCCACGAGCTCCGGGAGTTCGGTGACGAACAGGCTGCTCTCGGTGCGCAGCGCGCCGTCGGCGCTCATGAAGTAGGGGATCGTCCCGCCGATCCACGCTCCGCGCGGCAGCCGCCGCAACAGCGCCTCGTCTCCCGCCACCAGCAGCCGCCGGCCTTGGGACAGGAGCAGACCGGTCTCCTCGACGCTCATCAGGGAGTGCTTCATGGCAAACCTCTCAGCGGAAGATCTTGGCGAGGTCGGACTTCACCAGGTCCGGAAACTTGGAACAGAACGAGTGCAGCTCGTCCACGCACGCCTGGATCATCTCCGGCCGCTGCTCCGGGTTGCGCTGCGCGTCCATCGTGAAGCGCATCACCATGATCTTCAGCGGCAGGCACTCGAGCTTCACCTGCAGCGCTCCCGTGGCGATGGCCCGCCACTTCGGATCCGTCTTCGAAGGAATCACGACGTCCCCCTGCGTGGCTAGAACTGGCGGAACCCGGCATCCCGTCCCTGGCTCCCGTTCGCCGGCCGCATCGGTGTGGGCGGCGCGACCAGCGGCAGCTCCATCCCCACCGCGCTGCGCTGCGGCCCGTGGCCGCTCTCGGGCAGCCGGAAGAACGCCATGAGGTGCTGCAGCGCCTCGGCCTGGGAAGCCAGCTCCTCTGCGGTGCTCGCCAGTTCCTCGGAGGCGGCGGAGTTGCGCTGGGTGACTTGCTCCATCTGGCCCATCGCCAGGGCGATCTCGGTGACGTTGGTGGACTGCTCACGGGTCGCGGCGGAGACCTCCTGGACCAGGTCGCTGGTCTTGGCGATGGACGGGAGGAGCTGTTGCAGCATCCGGCCCGAGCGGTCGGCCTGCTCGACGCTGCCCCCGGCAAGAACGCTGATGTCCTTGGCCGCGACCTGGCTGCGCTCGGCCAGCTTGCGCACCTCGGTCGCCACCACGGCGAAGCCCTTCCCGTGCTCGCCCGCGCGCGCCGCCTCGATGGCCGCGTTCAGGGCCAGGAGGTTGGTCTGGTAGGCGATCTCCTCGACGATCCCCACCTTCTCCGCGATGGCCTTCATCGCGCTGACGGTCTCGCCCACCGCCCGGCCGCCGTCCTCGGCCTCGCGGGCGCCCTTGAGCGCCATCTCCTCGCTCTGGCGGGCGTGGTCCGCGTTCTGCTGAATGGTGGTCTTGATCTCCTCGAGGGTGGAGCCGATGGCCTCGACCGCGCTCGCCTGCTCGCCGGTGCCCTGCGTGAGCGCCTGGCTGGTGGAGGCCACCTGCGCGGCCGCGCTCGCCAGCGATTCGGACGAGCCGCGGACCTCGCCGATGATGCCCCCCAGCCGGTCGGCCATCGCCTGCATCGCCGCGAGGAGCTGAACTACTACCGCTCGAAAGCTTCTCGGGGCGGGAGGATTTGTAGTGCACCGCAGCAACCGGCCGGCGGGTCGTGAGGCCTGCTCTCGACCCTCAACTGTCGACTGTCGACCGCGGCTCCGCCGCTGGATGGTCGGCACGAGCACTTCGGTTGCGGCGGAGCCGCGCTGCGAGGTCTCGTCGCGTCCGTGGGCCTCCAGGCGCTCGCGCAGGTCGCCCTGGGCGATGCGCTGCGCCCGGCGTACTGCGTCCGCGAGCGGCCGGGTGATGAGCCGCGTGATGCCGAACCCCAGGATCGCCACCAGCGCGAGCGCCAGGCTCCCGGTCACCATCACCATGCGCATCGTCCCGTCGCGGACATGGTCGGTCTCCGCGGCGATGGCCACCATCCCGGCCCACGCCTTCTGGGAGAGCTCGTCCAGCCGCGCCTCCAGCGCCCGACCCGCCGCGGCGGACTGCCGCAAGAGCGCGAGCGCCTCCTCCTCCTTGTGCTCCACGCGCGCCAGGGCCAGCGCGCGGGACTGCTGGCTGCGCACCTCGGCGAAGTCGCGCTCCAGCTGGCTCAGGGCGGTCTGCGCCCGCTCGTCGGCCGCGGTCTTGCGCAGCTCGTCGAAGGCCGTCGCGAACGCCGTCTCCAGCCGGCGCAGCTCCAGCCCGCTGCGCTCGAGCTCCGAGGAGTCGGCGACGAGCAGCGCGTCGCGGACCTCGCGGGAGTAGTTCGCGTACTGGACCCACGCCCGGTGCGCGTGCGTGTTGGAGCGGGCCTGCACGTAGTACTTCTCGGTGAGCTCGCGCACCTTGACGATGTTGCCGAACGCGAACCAGCCCGCGAAGACCTCCACGCTGGCGATGGTGAAGAACGCGAGCAGCAGCTTCGTGCCGATCTTGCGGTTCTGGAACCACTCCATGGCGTTCCCCCCCGGGACGGACCTTCGAGCGCGAATCGCCGCGAAGGAAGCAAGCCACGCGCCGCCAAGGTCCCCGCGCGATCGTTGCGTTTTTCGGAGTCGAACGCCCCGGGGAGGGGGCGCTGTGGCTACCCATGAAGCAGGGCAACCCCAGTTCGTGGCGCGGAGCGCCCCTGTCCGCGCGCGCCAGCCGCGGCTTCACAAGCCGAGGGGCGACCGGCTCGTGCCGGTCGCCCCTCGGAATTCCTCACTTCCCGAGACCTACTTGGGACAGCTCCACCAGGTCCCGTCCGGACAGGCCGCGCCGCTCCCCGGGCACGTGCAGCTGCACTTCCCGCCCACGCAGGTGCTCTCTGGGATCCCGGTGAACGGCACGCAGTCGCGTCCGCACTGGCCACAGTTGTGCTGGTCGCTCTGCAGGTTCACGCACTGGCCGCTGCATGACGTGGTCCCGCCGGTGCAGCACTTCGCGGGGTCGCCGTTCGGGCAGCTCGAGCCGTTCGCGCACTTGCAGCACGTGGAGGTGTCAAGCCCGGGGCACTTCGAGCCGTCCGGGCACTTGCAGCCGCACACCCCGCCGCTGCAGGTCGCGCGCGGGTCGCCGGTCTCCTGCCAGCAGCTCTGGCCGCAGCCGCCGCAGTTCCTCGGGTCGTTGGTCACCGGGATGCAACCAGCACCGCAGTCTTGCTGACCCTGGGGGCAGGAACAGCTCGCGGTCGACCCGAAGTCCGTGCAGTCCATCCCGTTGGCGCAGGTGCAGGTGCACAGGCCGTTCACGCAGCGGCTGTTGGGGTCGCCGGTCCGGTAGGCACAGGCCTGGCCGCAGGCGCCGCAGTTCAGCGGGTCGCTGAGGATGTCCTGGCAGCCCTGGCCGTAGCCGCAGTCGGCCTTGCCCTCAGGGCAGGTGCAGCCGGCCTGGCCGGTGGCCTCCGGGCACGGGGACCCGTCGGAGCACTTGCAGATGTTGGGGCAGCTGCTGCGGTCAGCGCCGGGGCAGGCCGAGCCGTCCTCGCACTTGCAGGTGCAGGTGCCGTTCACGCAGACGCTGTCGTCGTCGTTGGTGAGGTCGAAGCAGATGTTGTTGCACCCGCCGCAGTTCAGCGTGTCGCTCAGGATGTCCTGGCAGCCGCGGCCGCAGTCCTGCTGGCCGCGGGGGCACGGGCAGGCATCGCGGTCGCCGTTGGGGCACTGGCTCCCGTCGGCGCAGACGCAGCGTGGGGTGCAGCTGGCGGTGGTCCCCTTCGGGCAGTCGGTCCCGTCGGGGCACTTGCAGCTGCACGACCCGCCGGCGCAGACGCTGTTGGCGTATCCGGTCGCATCCACGCACTTGTGGCCGCAGGCGCCGCAGTTGAGCTTGTCGTTGGCCACGTTCTGGCATCCGCTGCCGCAGTCCTTCTGGCCGGAGGGGCACGGGCACCCGGTGGTGTCCTTGCCGTTGGGACAGGCGCTGCCGTCGGAACACCTGCAGGTGCAGACCGAGTTCAGGCAGGTGCTGTTCGGGTCGTTGGTCTGGTACGCGCAGACCCGGCCGCAGGCGCCGCAGTTCTTCGGGTCCTTGGTGAGGTCCATGCAGCCCTTGGCGCACTTCTTTTGCGGCGCCTCGCAATCAGCGTTGGCGAGACACATGCGCAGCTTGGCGGCGGGGACGTCGTAGTGCCAGACCGGCTCGGGGAAGGTCCACTTCTGCTGGGCGATGGGGAAGAACTGCTCCTTCTTGGGGATGCAGATCTTGGTGAAGGGGACACAGGCCTGCGCGCCGATCTTGCCGGTGAGGATGAGGTAGGCGTTGGCGTCGATGCTGGCGGCGCACTTGTTCCCATCGGTCCCGACGTTCGAGGAGTAGTTGGCGGACGCCTCGACCCCGACTTCGCCGGTGACGTAGAGGCTCGGCCCGCCCATCCCAGCGATGGAGAAGCGCAGCCCGACGGCGAGTTCAACTCCCACCCGCGCGGAGGCCTCACCGGTGATGTTGAAGTTCGCGCTGGTGGTCCTCTTGATGTCGTTCTCGGTGGTCCAGTTCGGGTTGACGTTCTCGTTGTAGATGACGCCGGCGGAGAGGGAGACGTCGGCGTGGGCGCTGGCGGTGACCTGCACCTTGCCCTCGGCCTCGGCGGACCCGGTCGCGGAGATCTCCAGGGTGGGGATGATGCTGACGGGGCCGATGGGGATGGCGCCCAAGATCCACCTGGCGCTGAAGAAGTTCCACTCCGGCGGCTTGTACGCGCCCTCAGCAGTGACCTCCGCGATGAGGTCGATGGCCGGGCCGCCGGTGACCACCAGCTTGAAGAGCATCAGCCGCGGGAGCTGGACGCCCCTCGTCCAGCTGATGCCGCCCCAGTCGATGGCGACGTCCACGGTCACTGTGGTCTTGAAGGAGATCGTGGCGCCCACCTTGCCGCTGAGCTTGCCGGTGAGGGCCTGCTCCTTCTTGTCCCCCTTGTCCTCCGTCGGGCCCGCGCTCTTGTCGTCGCTCGCCTGCTCCTTGATGTTCTGGTCGAAGCGCGGGACCTCGAGCTCCAACGGGACCTCGGTGTGGATCCAGCCGTGCTGGATGACGTCGGTGACCTTGCCGTCCTCGGTGGAGAGGACGATGGAGTCGCCCTGGCGCTGGATGGCGGTGACGTTGCGCAGGAACGGGATCCCGCAGGCGGTGTCGCAGTAGAGCGTGTCGCCGACGCTGCGCCGGGCAGCCCAGACGGCCGTGGAGGGGAAGACGAGCTTGTTGGGGAAGACCTTCACGTCCCGGCGGCTGACGGTGCGGGCCACGTCGGTCGAGCGCGGGTTGAGGATGAGGTTGCGGTTCGGCTCGCCGTAGTCGCGGCGCAGAGCCGGGTAGTCGACCGAGCCGTCACCCATGAGGTAGGGCTCCGGCGCGGTGAGGGTGAGCCCGGGGGTGGGCAGCGGAGCATCTGCTGCGGGGGTGGCCTCGGGCGCTGGTGCTCCCTGGCAGCCGACCACCAGGAGGAGAACCAGCCCGGTCAAGACTCTACGTGCGTTCATGCGACCCCTCGCTTTCAAGACCTGCAGTCGTCGGACACCGCGCCCGCCGAGGCGACCTGCGCCTCCCGGGTCATCGGCGCAGCCCAGGTGTGTCTCCCTGCCCCGAGGTCGGCCGATGTACGCCTTGGGCCGACAGCTACTTGGAGCAGCTCCCGGCCAGGCACTTCGGCGTGGCCGGGGTGGCTGCACAGTCTGCGTTCGACCTGCAGTCCGCACACCCCTGGGGCGTGCAGAACCTCAGCGGCGAGCAGTCGGCAGCAGTGAGGCAGGGGAGGCAC
>CAZAIE010000234.1:0-8618 GCA_964485035.1 uncultured Myxococcaceae bacterium
GGTTTCGCCATCAGCCCGCCGTACCCCAACCGCCGCCGCCGACCACGCTTTCCCACCCGTAGTCCGAGGAGTCGCTGAAATGCCCACGTTCCACGTCGTGTGCCGCACCGAGACCATCGTCGAAGACCGCGCCGAAGCACTCGCACTCGCCGCCAGGTCCAAGGCCAGGCTGCTGGACGAAATCGCCGCTGCCGGGAGCCTTGTCGGGGGCGAGATCCCCTCGGCCCAGGTCTTCGAGGTCCCGAGCATCGAGGCGCCTGAGGACGTCCAGGTGGCCTTCGACTCCGAGGTCCTCGGGCTCGGGCCGGCGGACTTCACGCGCGCGGCGGACGGCGTCCTCGAGCTGCCCGAGCCGACCCGACACCGCCTGCTCGACCTCGTACGCGGCCGGACTTCCGAAGTTGAGGCCGCCCGATGAACCCCGCCGCCTTCGCCAGCGCGCGCTGCGGCGCTCCCCTGCCCCAGCCAGCGGCCGCTGCACTGCTGCTCCTGGCCGACCTGGCCGTCCGCGGACTGCTGCTCCTGGCCGACCTGGCCGTCCGCGGGGTACAGCTCCGCCGCGCGGGCCGCCGGCTCCTGGTTCGCGGGACCTTCACCCGCGTCGACCTGGCCAACCTCGAGACGCACCGCGCCGAGCTGCTCGACGGAGCCGGCCTCCCCTCGCTCGTCGGACCGGCCACGGGCTGGACGGTGGTCGGGAGGGCGCGTCAATGAGCCGAGGGACCCCGACGCACCTCGGCCGCCACGTCGGCGCCCAGCTCGCGGCGATGGACGCGCGCCGCCAACTCGCCCGACTGGAGCGGGCCAAGCGCATCGCGGAGAAGCGAGCGGCCGCACTGCTCGCCACCGCGCGCCTGCCGGGTGCTCAGCCCCGCTCCGATGTTGCGCAAGCGATGCGCGCGGGCCGCTCGGTCCGCCTCGAGGTCGCAGCCGCCGAGGGCTTCACGATGCGGCGTGCCGAGTCCGCGGCCATGGGGGCGCTTCGGCGCACCGGCTGGCGGCCGCTCCCGGATGGCCTGTGGATCAACCAGCGCGGACAGCTGACCGAGATCGCCCCCGCGGTTCGGGCTGCCTTCCAGAGGTGCCGACGTGAATAGCCTCCCCGAGTCCTTCCGCGCCCGGGCTGCGCAGCGCGCACAGGCGGAGCAGCGTTGGAGCCGTCACCACCGGCGGTGGGCCGCGCTGCGCCTCGCCGTAGTCCGAAGCGCACAGGGCGCGCCACTGGACTCCATCGCCGCCGAGCTCGGCGCGGCGGTGTTGCTGAACCCCGAAGCCTTCCGCAGCGACGACGCCCGAGCGGCCGCCGCGCTGCCGATTCTCACGAAGTACCTGGCCGGCGTCCGCGAGCGCCTGGCCAGTGGCGCACTCCCAGCCGACTTCGATCGCTGGGAGCCAGACCTCCGCCTCGAGCTGCTCGAGGCGCTGAACCGCAGCACCGAGCCGGCGGTCCCCGGCACGAAGGAGGAACACCAACCATGAAGGCTTTGCTGGAGAGACTCGGACTTCCCGAGCACGCGAGCGAGGAAGCCGCCCTTGCCGCCCTGGAGACGACGATCGGCAACATCACTTCCGCGGCCCGGGCGGGCGCGGACGCCCGCGTTGGGCAGCTCATGCAGCCGTTTGAGATGCTGCTCTCGGTCTGCAGCGTCTCGACCCCGGACGAGCTGATCGCCCGCGTCGACGAGCTGACCGCGGAGGCCCGCCGCACCCGCGCTGCCGAGTCCGAGGTCGCGGCCCTCAAGTCAGCGGCCGCGGCCGCCGAGATCAAGGCGCTGCTCGACCAGGCGAGCATCGACGGGCGACTGACCCCGGCGAAGCGCAAGGAGATCGAGAGCGGGGCGGACCCCACCCTCACCACGATCGCCCAGGAGCCCGCCAAGCTCCGCGCATGGCTCGGGCTCCTTCCGGTCCTGCCGTTCGCGCGGCGCCACTCGGAGCCCGCGGCCATCACCACCGACCCGAACGACCCGACGGAGGGCGGGAAGCGCTCCTGGGCTGACCTGACCGGCCAGGAGAAGGCGGACCTCTACGTCACGAACCGCGGGCTCTACGAGGAGCTCAAGAAGACCAGTCGCCCGTAGTCCAACCACCCCCGCCGAAAGGAACAACCAGATGACCCCCGCCGAAAAGAAGACCATCGAAACCCTGAAGACCGACCTCCGCGCGAAGTCGGCCCGGCTCGAGGAACTGCGCGCCGAAGTCGAGGGGACGCACACCGCGGACGTCCGTGCCGAGTTGCTGCGGGCCCGCGCTGGACTGGCGCAGGCGCAGCAGGCGGCGTTGGTCGCCCCGTCGCCCTCTGCCACCAAGGCCGTGTCGGAGGCGCGAGCCTCCCTCGCCGCGGCCACCGCCGCCATGGCGTATCTCGAGGAACTGCTCCCGCTCCGGCGCGAGGCTATCGCCGTCCTCGAGCGCGCGGTCGAGAAGGCGGTGCGCGATATCCGCGCGCTCGAAAACGCCGCGGCGCTCCGCCGCCTCGACGCCCGTCTGGCGGAGCGGGGCGAGGCCGCCGAGCAGGTGATCCGCCAGTTCGGGGCCGAGCTGTTCTTGCGCGCGATGCTGACGAGCCACGACGGGAGCCTCATCCCAGACCAGTACCCCGGTCCCGGCGCCGCCCTCGAGCGCGTGCTCTGCGCCGAGTACTACCCGGCCGGCACCCTCGCGGACATCCGCGTGCCGGTCGGCAGGAAGGCCCTGGCCCTGCGCGCGCAGCTGCTCGAGGAGGAGGACTGATGAGCGCCCCCACCAAGGACGACGGCCCGATCCTCGTGGGTCCGCGAGAGTTGGACCCCCGGTGCATTCCGACGGCGATCCTTCTCGGCCTGCTTGTCCCCGGGACCGCCGCCGAGCGAGGCGAGCTGCAGCGACGCTACGATCAGGCGGTTGGCGACGGCCGTTCGATTACCGCAACTTTGCGGCAAGCGATCGGATGGGGCCCCAAGGCCGCCACCGCCGAGCGGCGTGCCACCGCACTCGTCGGCGCGCCTGACAAGCGCGCCCCAACTCCTCCGGACGCGCCGAAGGTTTCCGCCGCGCACCGCACTGAGAAGCCCAAGGCGCCCCCGGACTGGTCGAAGCTCACGACCCTCGAGCGGGTCGACCTGTACCACCGGGACCGTGCCGCCTTCGACGCCTCGAGGGCGGCGTTCCACGCCAGCGGCGGCTACCGGCGATGAAGACCAGCTTCACGAAGGCCTGAACCCCAACCCCGGTGGCGGAGCCTCGCTCCGCCACCGGCAGGAGCAAATCATGGGAATTCCATTCTGGGTGAACAACCCCGGCGCGTGGGACCGGCCGGTTTTCGATTTCGGTGAGGGCGACCAGGTTCTCACTCTGCGCATGCCCGGCATCAGCAAGGTGAAGGGAAAGGGCATCGCCAAGCTGGACAAGAAGTCCGCGCCCGGCTCGAGCGGCGCGACCGTCACCTACCTCGGCGCGGAGCCAATCGAAGTGGAGATCACGACCACCATCTGGGATCAGACCCAACTGCAGGAGCTCGATCGCATCATCAGGATGCTGGCGCCGCGGCCGACGAAGGGGCTCCCCAAGCCGGTGCGCGTGAGCCACCCGAAGCTGGCGATGTTCGGGGTGTCGAAGCTCTTCGTGTCCGAGATCGGCATGCTCGAGGAGAGCGGGTCGGCGCGTGGGGCGATGGACATCACGATCCACTTTGTCCAGTACCTGCCGCCCATCGGCGGACAGACGCTGACGAACGGGAAGGTTCCGCCGCTGGAGTCCCTGAATACTCCGGAGCCCGCCAACTTCTCCTCCGCAAGCACCTTCTCCGACGCGGGCGCCAACTACTCCTCGGCAGGAGGGAACCTCGTCGCGAAGCCCGCTCCTAACTTCTCCACATCGGACGGGCGCGGGGTGCGAACCCCACCTCCCAGCGAAACCAACTCGGGACCTTTCACGAAGGGCTGAACCACACCAACCGCTTCTCAGGAGACCAACTCAAATGCCCTCGAACTACCCCGGCGACCCCAGCGGCGTCGCGCCCCACTCGACCCCCACCATCGCCTGCCCCGTCGACGCGGACCCGGCGAACGCGGCAAGCGTCAACACGCCGCTGCAGCAGCTCGCCGACGTCGCCGCCTACCTCCAGGCACACGGCGCCCTGCTCGACGTGGCGAACACCTTCACGGCTCAGCAGACCCTCAACGGCGCCGCCGGCGACGCCGCGAAGGTGGTCGTGTCCGCCCCGGCGGTCACGGCGCGCAAGTTGATGTGGGAGTTCTCGGTCGGCGGCGCCGGCATCAAGGCCCGGCTCTACCTGAACAGCGACGGGGAACTGGAGTTCACTCGCAACGCGCGGTGGGACCCGACCACCGCGCGTTGGCTCGCGGACGCCTGGTATGTAATCTGGCCCTGGAGCTGCTCGCTCGTCGTGTTCACGATGACGGGGATGGCTGGCTTCGCCTACGGCGACACGGCGCATGACCTGACCCAGGCCGCGAACGCCTGGACCGCGTCCGCCTGGGTGTCCGTCGCCAATCTTGGCCAGAACGGGCACCTCCGGTTCTTCGACGTCATCGACCCCGCGCCCACCGCGGCCCAGAAGAACACCGTCTGCGCGAAGAACACCGCGAAGGCCTGGGCGACGGTCCAACTCGGCACGCCGCCGACCATCCTCGACGGGTTCAACGTGGCGAGCGTCGAGTACTCCGACGCTGGCAAGGGACTCCGGTTCAACTTCGCCTCGCCGATGCAGAACGCTGACTTCATGGTCTGCCCCCAGGTGTTCACCGGGGCCGACCTGCCCGTCAACGGCGCGCGCGCGACTGGGTACGCGACGCTGAAGATGCTCAGCACGAGCGTCTTCCTCCTGATGGACCTTGAGCCGATGAACACCACGAAGGTCGGAATCCTGGTCTTTGGCCGCCAGGACTCCTGACCACAGCCCAACCGTGGGGGCGGGCTTCGGTCCGCCCCCATCCCCGGAGGCACCTTGCCCGCTCTCGCACTCCACGCTCTGGCAGTCGACCCCGCGGCCCGCTGCTGCTCCATCCTCTCGACCTACTTCGCCGACCTCGAGGACGTCGGCACGCCGCACAGCAACTTCGTGTCCACCATGGCGCGCCTGCAGTCCGCTGGCGCCCCGCGCTCCGGCGAAGAGTCCTGGCAGGTCGTACCCTGCTCCCGCTCCGCGCCTGCAAGCTCAGGCGGTCTGGACGACGCGCTCTTCGACCGGGCCGACCGCGCCCGACCGATTCGTCGCGCCCTCGCCGCAGTGAGCCCGGAGAACGCCCGCGTTCTGCGCGCTGCCTTCGACCTGGCGCGCCACCCCGGGGGCGACGCCTTCGGGGACCTCGCGGCGGTCGCGCTCCTCACCCGGGCCGCGCGGCAAGGCTGGATGGCCTCGGGCACCAACCGTCCCCTCGGCGAGTGGCTCGTGCGCCTCTCCTGGAAGGTCACCAGAGGGACGGCCAGCGGCGCCGACCTGGCCACCGCCCACGCCATCGCGGAGGAGGCCAAGTCCTTGCGAGACGCCGCGGTGCAAGAGTTCCTCTCCGCACTTCGGGCGTACCGCCGCTTCTTCCACGAGAGACGAGCCGCCGCCCGCCTACAGCCCCTTCACCGCGCGGACGACGAGTGACGGGGGCGAAAAATGTAAGGCGGGAGGGGTCATTCCCCTGACTGCCTCTCAGACACACTTTTTGGGGGCCTGCGAGTGGTTGCAGTGGGCACACCAACCGCGAAAACCGGCCAAACACCAAGGAGTTAGCGTCAGGTGGACACTATCAGCGCGATTCAGCAACTGAGGGATTGGCTCCACGCCAACGGGCGCAAGCAGGTGGAGCTGTGCGAGGCGACCGGGGAGCCGAAGGACCGGGTGTGCCGCTTCCTGAAGGGCACCGCGGGGCTCTCGGGCCCCGGGGCCTACGCCGCGCTGGAGCGACTGACGCAGATCTCCGGCCTGGCCGTCCGTCTCGCGGCTGAGGCGCCCAGGCGGCGGACGCCGGGGCCGCCCCGGAAGCAGGCCAAGACGAAGCCGACGGAGAAGCCCGCGGTGGTGGTGAACGAGGCCCCGGACGCCGAGGTGGCGCTGGAGGTCGCGGAGGGGCAGCAGCTCTTCGACCCCGGCCTCCCGGCGCGGCTGGCGGAGGCGGTGGGGCGACCCGAGGCCGCCGCGCTCTTCGGGGCGATGCTTCGGCTGGCGTTCACGGCTCGGAGCGAAGGCGTGCGCCGTGCGGCCGCCTCGGACCTGCTCGACCGGCTTTGCGGGAAGGCTGTCCAGCGGGTGCTCGACACCACCCCGCGGCCGCCCGCCGAGAACGCGGAGCTACTCCTTGTCCTGCAGCAGCTCGCGGGAGACGACGCCGAGAAGCCCCTGGCGCCTCCGAGTGGGGTCCCGCTTGCGTCCTGAGGCCTCCAGGTCACTGCTCGAGCGCGTGGTGGAGAAGGTGGGCCCGAGGCAGGTGCACGACCGCCTGACGCCCGGGCAGCGGGAGGCGCTCCGGTACTGCTGGGCGGCGCACGCGCGCCCGATGGTGCAGACCGGTGAGAGGACGTGGACCGGGCAACTGCTCTCGCAACTCGTCGAGGCGAACGGGGCGCGTGCGCTGGTGGAGTGGTCCACCGCGTTGGTTTCGATGGGGCGCGGCGCCGGCAAGTCCCGGCTCGCCGTCGAGTTCGTGCGTGGGGTCGCGGAGGAGAACCCGGGGGCGCGGATCTGCCTCATGGGCCAGTCTGCTGCGACGGTGCGCAAGACCCTGGCCTTCGGCCGCGGCGGGATCGCCTGCGTCACGCCGCCTTGGAACCGGCCGACGTGGTCGGTGCACGACCAGGCCTTCACCTGGCGCAACGGGGCCGTGGCCTACCTGTTCAGCGCCGACGCGCCGGAGGCCCCTCGAGGCTTCGAGTTTGACGTGGCGGTCCTCGACGAGGCGGCGTTCTTCCGACACCTCCGGGTGATCCTGGCCAACGTGCGCTTCGCGCTCCGAGCGGGGCGACACCCGCGGTTGCTGGTGACCACGACGCCGGCCAGCTCGGGGACGCTGCGGGAGCTCCGGGACTCGCCGGGGACGATCATCGTGCGGGGCTCGCTCTACGACAACGCGCGCAACCTCCCCGCGAGCTTCGTTGCCAACGTGGAAGCCCAGTACAAGGGCACGTCGCTGGAGCGGTCCGAGCTGTGGGGCGACCCCGGGGCCTGCGACGAAGCCGAGGGGGCGCTGTGGAAGCGGACTTGGCTCAACCGCTTCCGCGTCCAGGTCGTGCCGAAGCTGCGCCGCGTGATTGTGGGCGTGGACCCTTCAGCATCGGAGCGGGGACAGCACGACACGGCCGGGATCGTGGTCCTCGGCGAGGGCGAGGACGGACACGCCTACGTGCTCGAGGACGCCACCGGAGCTGAGGCGCTGTCGCCCCGGCAGTGGGCCCTGGCGGCGGTGGAGGCCTTCCGCCGCTGGCACGCCCGCCACGTGGTGGTGGAGACGAACCGCGGCGGAGCGCTCGGCACCGAGTTGCTCCGGGCGATCGACCCCACGGTCCCCATCCGCACCGTGTCCGCCTCGACCTCGAAGCAGGAACGGGCGCACGCGGTGGCGGCGCAGACCGAAGCCGGGCGCCTGCACCTGGTGGGAGTCCACGCCGAGCTCGAAGACGAGCTGTGCAGTTGGGACCCGACGGTCCCCGGGGCGAAGTCCCCCGGGCGCCTGGATGCCCTGGTCTGGGCCGCTCGGGAGATCCTCGTGCGCCCGCCCGTCCCTGGGCACGAGTCCATCTCTGGGCGGGGCCCGGGGCGGCGGGAGCTGTAGGAGCACCACTCGGATCTCATCCTCCTCACCGAGCGCGGCTACCTCCTGCTCGTCTCGTCGGGGGCGGCGTCGCGCAGTTCGGGGGCGAGGTCGCGGCCGATGGCCACGTCGCGCTCGACGGTCCGCTTGGATAGGCCGGTCTTCGCCGAGGTGTCTTCGGCGAACGTGGGCGACAACTTGTCGCTCACGTCTCCCCGGCCCTGGGCCTTGTTCATCGCGGCGGCCTGGGCCTTGCCGGCCTTCGTCTCCGGGTGGAGCGCCTCGTACAGCTCCTTCCGGCGCGCCAGGTTGCCGATGATGACCGACGCACCGATGACCCTGGGTATCGGTTGAAACGACACCCTACGACGACAGGAGTCCAACTCGCCTCGTCCACGCGGCCGCGGAGGAAACTGGAGGCGGCGCGGCTGTGCCCGCGGAACGGGCCGGCTCCACCACCGCCCTCTCGGGGGAGTCCTTGACAGCGCTTCGCGTGACGTCGTATGCAATGCACTCGACTTCAGGAGCGCCATACATGACCCCCGTCCGCACCGGCCGAACCCTTCAAGTGACGGTCCGCCTTGAACATGACGTCGCCGACCGACTGGACGTGCTCGCCCAGAAGCTGAGCAGGCCCGGCCTCGAGCTGAGCCGAAGCGACGCGATCAAGATCGCGATCCTCGCCGGCCTTCCCGGGCTCGAAGAGGCTGAGGGGATCAAGGCGAAGCAGCGGAAGAGCTAGCCAGATCATCCCTTGCCCAGCCATCAGGCGCCCTGGGCAAGAAGCGAGGGCCGCCGGTGTTACGAGCACCGACGACCCTCTAACCCGGCGCCGACTGAGAGTGCAGCGCATGGCTACCCCGAAGCGTACCCACAACC